>NZ_CEZJXU010000250.1:0-3778 GCF_983023055.1 Dethiosulfatibacter sp.
GCCTGCTTCATAAGATCCACATTTGTTGCCGCAATTATCCTTACATCTATCTTAATTACCGAATTGCTTCCAACCCTCATTATTTCCTTTTCCTGAAGAACCCTTAAAAGTCTATTTTGAAGATGAAGGGGCATTTCTCCAATTTCATCAAGGAAGAGGGTTCCTCCATTGGCTGTTTCAAAAAGTCCTTCCTTTCCACCTTTTTTAGCTCCCGTAAAGGCTCCGTCACTGTAGCCGAAAAGTTCACTTTCAAGAAGTGTTTCAGGTATAGCGGAACAGTTGACAGCAACAAACTGTTCCTTGCTCCTTCTGGAATTATTGTGTATTACATGAGCAAATAATTCCTTTCCAGTTCCACTCTCTCCTATTACGAGGACAGTTGAATCACTTTTTGCCATTCTTACTGCAATATCCTTCTGCTTTTTCATTTCAGCACTTGAACCAACTATGTCATTAATACCGTATTTTGACCTATGTCCCTTATCCATTAGCTCTTTCTTGTGCATGTGCATCTTCATTTCAGCATCCGTATATTTCTTCAGTATTACAAGACCATAGTCATTGTTTCCAAGAGTCATCCTTGGCATAATATTGCATATTACTGGGATTTCACCCATCTTAACTACTGTTTCCATTGCATCATTTCCAAAGAAATCGTAGTCACCGACAGGCACGAGATCAATAATTTTCCTTCCAGAGATATTGTGAGTGGACTTCTGCAATATAGATTGAGCACTAGAACTGCTACTAGTAACAACTCCCATGTCATTATATATCAAAACTCCCTCGTTAAGATTTTCAAACAACACATTTATTATGTTTTCAAGCATGTATCTTTCACTTATTACGAAGGAGATTCCGTCGTCTACATCATTTCTATATGAATTCCTTTCCATCAACTTGTCTAAAAGCTCTTTCTTATCCAGGTTGAAGAAGGATATTATCTCAAGAAAAATCTTATTGTCTATTGTCGTGTTGAGGATATCTATAATCTCACCACCGTATTTAGGAATTATGTCAGGTTCTCCTTGGGTTATTATATAGTTAAGTTCCTTATACTTTTCTATTCCCGGATAGTAGGGATAGAGCTCCAAATCATGCCTTCCGCACGCGTAGATGAGATATATACTTTCAGAGGCCATCTTAGGTCCTACATTGACAACGAGAGCTTCCGAACCATAAGGTATTCTATCGAGTTTTTCAACACCTTCAGGATGCATATTTTTTAGAACCCTCAATATCTTGCTTTTTTCATCTACCAAGTGGATGATTTTTTTGATTATAGAATTTGTTGTAATGAGTATCATTCCATAAGTACTTATTTTTTCTATGTCAGGATCATCTTCAACAATATAGTCAATTTGAATCCTGTCTTCAAAAAATTCCCTGAGTTCTTCGCAATAATATTTCCCTATCCTGCCAGCCTTGGAAACAACCATGAGTTTTTTCATACGTCTTTATCCTTCCATTCTCCATTAGTAACACGAACTTGCCAGTCACTTTACCTATTAACAGTATAAATGTACAATCCAAAAAAATCAAATTTCAAAAAATTATGATTCCACTTGTAAGACAAATATACTTGATTTTAAAATAGCTATACTTCTAAACTAAAAAGGACACGCCCATACCAGAAACTGGTACAGGCATATCCTAGAGATGATAATTATCCTAAAGCAGGTTCTTCATTTTTTTTTGTAAAGTTCAGCTCTCCATCTTTGACATTTACAAAAATTGTATCATCTTTGCTTATCTCTCCCTTCAAAAATGCTTCAGAGAGAGAATCCTCTATCATCTTCCTTATAGTTCTCTGCAACGGTCTTGCTCCAAATACAGGATCATATCCAGCATCTGCAAGAAAATCCCTTGCTTCTTCATTGACTTCGATTTTGATTCCCAATTCGTCCAACCTTTTCTGAAGGTTACCTACCATAAGAGTCACTATTTCCTTGATGTTTTCCTTGTTCAATGAGTGGAATACGATTATTTCATCAAGCCTGTTGAGGAATTCAGGTCTGAAAGTTTTTTTCAGCTGCTCTGTAACATTTTCCTTCATCTTGTCATAATCGTTCTTTTCTTGATTTCCATCTCCTCCTGTTGCAAATCCAAGAGTTTTCTGTTTCTTGATTGTACTTGCACCAACATTTGATGTAAGTATTATAACTGTATTCTTGAAGTTTACAGTCCTTCCCTTGGAGTCTGTCATTCTACCATCATCCAATAGTTGCAGAAGAATATTAAATACATCCGGATGGGCTTTTTCAATTTCATCAAATAGTATTACTGAATAAGGCTTTCTCCTGACTTTTTCAGTAAGCTGTCCTCCTTCTTCGAAGCCGACATATCCAGGAGGTGAACCTATAAGCTTGGACACCGAATGTTTTTCCATGTATTCAGACATGTCAATCCTTATTATGGCATCCTCGTCTCCAAACATAGCATCAGCAAGAGCCTTGGAAAGCTCTGTCTTTCCTACCCCTGTTGGACCAAGAAATATGAATGACCCTATAGGCTTGGACGGATCCTTAAGCCCCACCCTAGCCCTTCTTATGGCCTTGGAAACAGCTTCAACAGCCTGATGCTGACCTATTACCCTTTCATGAAGTATGTTTTCCATATTAAGAAGCTTCTCTGATTCGTCTGCATTCATTTTATTCACAGGTATACCTGTCCAGGAAGACACTATATCTGCAATATCATCATATCCAATACTGGCTGTGTCCGCATAGCTTTTCTTTCTCCAGTTTTTCTTCTTGTCCTCAAGCTCAGCTGTGAGAATTTTTTCCTTGTCTCTCAACTTTGCAGCCTCTTCGAATTTCTGCAACTTGATTGCAGTCTGTTTTTCCTGAGTAATTTTTTCAATACCTCGTTCAAGTTCATTGAAATCAGGTGGAGCCGTTACAGATTCAATCCTTACCCTTGAAGACGCTTCATCTATGAGGTCTATTGCCTTGTCGGGAAGGAACCTGTCTGAAATATACCGGTGAGACAGTGTAGTTGCAGCATCAATGGCTTCATCTGTAATCTGTACCTTGTGATGGGCTTCATACTTGTCTCTAAGTCCTTTTATTATCTCTATGGTTTCCTCTATTGTTGGTTCTTCAACCATTACAGGCTGAAACCTTCTTTCCAGTGCTGCATCCTTTTCAATATGTTTTTTATATTCATCTATGGTTGTTGCTCCAATAGCCTGAATATCTCCTCTTGAAAGTGCAGGCTTCAGGATATTGGATGCATCTATTGCCCCTTCAGCTCCTCCTGCTCCAATAACGGTATGAAGCTCGTCAAGGAATATTATCACATGTCCGTCTTCCTTGATTTCATCCATTACCTTCTTGAGTCTTTCTTCAAATTCACCTCTATACTTGGAGCCCGCAACCATGCTGGCCAAATCAAGGGTTACAACTATCTTATCCTTTAGTATTTCAGGAACTGTTCCCTCTTCTATTTGCTGCGCCAGTCCTTCTGCTATGGCAGTCTTGCCTACACCAGGCTCACCAATAAGAACAGGATTATTCTTTGTCCTTCTACTAAGAACCTGAATTATTCTCTTTATTTCATCCTTTCTTCCAATTACCGGATCAAGCTTGCCCTCTCTTGCCTGTTCATTCAAATCCTTGCCGTATTTTTCAAGGGTTTTTAGGTTGTGGCTTTTTTTACTTTTTACCGGAGTCTTTGGTTCTCCGTTCTTTCTCTTGTCATTGAGTTCGCTGTGTATGTCATTTCTAATTTTTTCAGGAGTCATTTTGGATTCCTTAAGAATTATGGATGCAACACC
>NZ_CEZJXU010000251.1:0-3774 GCF_983023055.1 Dethiosulfatibacter sp.
GAAACATATTTGATATACATGTTTTAACAATGAATCAGCTGTTCACAGCATTTGCAATATCTTTAATACCTTTTGTTGCCGGAGAGGCAGGAAAACTGTTTAAAATTTAACGAACTGTCTTTTCAGGTGGTTTCATTCGGTCCCGAAAACATTACATTATTTTAACATAATTGATATTTACAAACCATATTTATTGTGTATAATGATTATGGTTTATAAATTCCCCCCTCTTTAAAATATATATTTTGTTTTGTTGTGCGGATAAGCCCGATTGTTAAGCAATCGGGCATTTTTTTATTTACATGGCAGTATTTTATTTGTATAATAATTAACAGGTTTAAATGAATTTAACCATTCAAACAACTTAAAGGAGTATCCTATGAATTTTACAAAAAAACTAAAACTTCCCATTTTACTGGTAATAACATCAGTTATTCTTTACTACCTTCATTTTAAGATTTTCGACGATTTTCATCATATCGCTTTATACTTCCTTGAGGATCTTGCCTTCATCCCAATTGAAGTAATCTTTGTATCTCTTATAATCCACAAGGCAATAGAGGACCAGGAAAAGGAAAAGATCAGAGAAAAGACAAATGTACTTGTAAGCGTCTTTTTCAGCGAAGCAGGAAACAGCCTTCTAAAGACACTTATCTCTTCAGATGACGAAATACACAACCTGAAGACAATAATCGAAGACAATGTCCATTTTTCGCCTAAGGAGCTAAAGCTTATGAAGGGAGGTTTGAGTAAACACGCATACAAACTAAATTTGGATGCAAAGGATCTATGCGATATTAAATTAATCATGGCATCACACAAGAATTTTATTTTGACACTAATCCAAAACCCACATTTAATAGAACACAACGGACTTACAGACCTTATTCTTGCCATGCTTCACCTCATTGAGGAACTTGGCGCAAGAGAGAACTTGAAATCAATTTCTACCAAAGATATAGAGCATCTCACAGGAGATGTAGAAAGGGTTTATTCACGTCTCGCAAATGAATGGCTTTCATACATGGGATACCAAAAGAAGGAATATCCATTCCTGTTCTCATTCTCATCAAGATCAAATCCATTTTCAAATGGGAACAATATAGAATTTTAAAAATCAAACAACCATGGAAATGATTTATTATCATCTCCATGGTTGTCTTTAAATGAAAAGGTTATACTATTTAATTCTCACCGCTCTTCCACCTACATAAACCTCAGTAACTTCCTTTTCTTCATCAAATACCAGCTCAACAGCTATTTCTGAAGGACTATCCATACAATATCCCTGTTCGAATACATATCTTCCATTTTCACCCTTGTTGCCGTATTTATTAAGGTAACAGGCCAGCGCACAGTTTGAAGTACCCGTTGCCGATTCCTCATCTATTCCGTAGTAGGGAGCGAAGTTTCTCGCATGGGCTGTACCCTCTTCATAGGTATCAAGTGCAAAAGCATGGATTCCCACTGCATCGTACTTCTTGCTTATTTCAGTAATTTTTTCAAAATCAGGTTTCAAATTTAGCAGAATCTCAAGATTTTTCACCGGTAGAAGTATGTCCTTAAGTCCTGTTGAAACCATCTGTATCTTCATATCACCAATATATTCACCTTCAGTACTTGAATAGCATTCTCTTATTTCATCCTTTTCGATAACTTCGAAAAATTCAGGTTTGTTTTGTTCCATGAATACACTATCTTCATAAATCCTCAGCTTTAATACTCCTGCCTTTGTTTCCTGGGTGTAGTTACCCGGGGAGATGATTTTTTTATCTCTCATAAGATTGAATGTCGCTATAGTCGCGTGACCGCAGAGATCCACCTCTTCAGTTGGAGTAAAAAATCTCACCTTGAAATCCGCTGCTTCAGACTTCATTACAAATGCAGTCTCCGAATATCCCACCTCAGCTGCTATTTCCTTCATTTCACTTTCACTCAAGTTGTCGGCATCGAATACTACACCGGCAGGATTGCCTCCCTTTTCAGTCTTGGCAAAAGCACTCATTCTATATACCATATTTGACATAAATGCCTCCTTCCTTTATCCTCAATACCTATTATACTCTATTTCTTCAATCAAGGTCCATAGGTTCAAGCCTATGCCTTTATTTACTCATACTATCCAACCAAATTACTATATTAAACAATACCGCAGCATTTTTCTTTAGTACCAATGATTTTAAATAGATACACAAGACTTTTATTATCATTATTTTGTTAAACTTCCTTTTTATTCGTTTTTATATCTATTTTATTACTTTTTATTAAAATATTCTTATAGAATTATATCTTGCATAGTTTTATGCAAATTCTCTTCATTTACAAGTTTAGATTCATCATCCTGCATCCAAACTTGCATTTTAGCATACATTTGCATAACACCTGATTATTTATACTGTTTTTTGCAAGTTCGGATGTCATCACCAAGACCGTTTCTTGCATTTTTTATTTTAAACTTGCATTTTCTCATTCATTATATAAACTTTTGCGTATCATTTCATGTATTTTTGCAATTTTCTATTGACATCCTGCATTTTAAGTGGTATACTTAGTTCATAAGATAATCAGGGAGGAAAATAATATGAATAAATGTGTGAAGGATAATAAATTTGATGTTGCAAAATTAAAATTCAAGGCTTGTGGTACAGTAACTTGTATTCATAATATTGACAATAAATGTATGCTTAAGAACTGTGAAATGTACGAAAGAGCATTCAGACAAGAGTATTAAACTAAAATATTAAAATTGCCAGTTGGCAATTTTTTTTTGGGTTTATTTCCATTAATTATCCTATCTATACCTATTGATCTCTTCTAGTCATTCACGAACCGAGTTTCTAATCATTCACAAATGTTCCCCTTGTACTCTACTACCCCAGGATCATAATTACTGCAATAAATGAGCTCCCTCCAGATAATATTGCTGCTGGCAACCTATAAAATCTCTGACGTTTTTATGCGTCAATCCACTTTGCATGGAAATTATTTTCGCATTCATATGCATAATATGTTTCCTAAACCTGCATCTCACTCTTGAAACATGTTTATAATTAATGGTGTTTTGAATTTTTATTCCGTTTTTTGCAAGTCAAGGCATCATTTTAACGTTATCTATATAACCATTTATTGCATTTTTGATTCTCATCTTGCGTTTTTACCTTTTTTTTACATTTTTTTATAGTTTTTTTACATTTATTTGCAACATTCCATTGACATCCTGCATTTGCAATGGTATAATTTGTACATAATAAAAAACACGGAGGTTATATTTATGAATAACGAAATGAAAGACAAAGAATTCAATGTTGCAAAACTTAAATTTAGAGGTTGTGGAACAGTAACTTGTATACACAACATAGATAGCAAATGCATGCTTAAAAACTGTGATATGTACGAAAAATCACTAAGACAAGAATATTAAAAAAATTGCCAGGACGGCAATTTTTTTTTGCTTTTTTCAGTTGTTAATATCCATTCAGAAACCTTTATCAACAAAAAATACATATGGATCAATAATTACTAACATAGTTTCCGAAATCATAAAATAAAAACAGATGGATAAGGACGCAGTCCTTCCATCTGTTTTTTAATTGTACATTTACCCATCCAACTTGATAATATAAATTATTCTCCTGCTATTGCCATTTCCACTTCTTCTTCTTCTATCAATGGCTTCATCGTTAAGCCTGTAGCTGCATAGAACAGTGAAAATAGTGGTGAAATCCAAGATAGAAGACAGAATGGTACGAATGATGCTACAGAAGCTCCAAGCAT
>NZ_CEZJXU010000252.1:0-3740 GCF_983023055.1 Dethiosulfatibacter sp.
TCTTCCGACTTTAGCCCGAAAATGAAGATATTATCTTCTCCCACCTTTTCCATTATTTCAACATTTGCTCCGTCAAGTGTTCCCAGTGTCACAGCTCCATTCATCATGAACTTCATGTTACCTGTACCGCTTGCTTCCTTGCTTGCAGTTGAAATCTGCTCAGACACATCTGCCGCTGGATATATGGTTTCACCTAATGTTACATTGAAGTTTTCAAGAAAAACAACCTTCAGGTATTTGTTTGCCTCTGGATCATTGTTCACCTTATCAGCCACAGTGTTTATAAGCTTTATGATCTTCTTTGCAATATGATATCCCGGTGCTGCCTTTCCTGCGAATATGAAGGTTCTAGGATATATCTTAATTTTATCCGTTTTGATCCTGTCATAAAGATATATTATGTGGAGTACATTCATAAGCTGCCTCTTGTATTCATGTATTCTCTTCACATGTACATCGAATATAGAGTCAACATCAAGGTCTATGGACATAGTTTTCTTCACATATGCTGCAAGAATTTCCTTGTTTTCCCTTTTAACTGATTTAAGCATTTCAAGACATTTCTTGTCGGTGCAATGACCGATAAGATCCATCAACTTGTCAGGATTTGTTTTCCATTCTTCTCCAATGGCATTGCTGATTGCATCTGTAAGCAATGGATTGGACTTCATGAGAAATCTTCTGTGAGATACTCCATTTGTCTTTGAATTGAACTTGTGTGGATAAAGTTCATACAACTCCTTGAATGTTTCATTTATTAGAATATCAGTATGGAGTTTTGCAACTCCGTTAACGGATTTCGAGCCTATTATTGCCAGATTTGCCATATGTACAAGACCGTCTCTGAGTATTGAATTTCTTGCTCTCAACTCCCTTGTATCATCGCTGCCTTCTTCCTTGAACCTTTTGTCAATTTCCTCAATTATCATATAAATCCTTGGCAACAGACATTTCATCATTTCCTGAGGCCATGTCTCCAGTGCTTCCGGAAGAATTGTATGGTTTGTATAAGCGCATATTTCATTCACATGCTTCCATGCTTCATCCCACTCCATCCTTTCATGATCCATAAGTATTCTCA
Organism: Dethiosulfatibacter sp.; assembly: GCF_983023055.1. Lineage (NCBI taxonomy): Bacteria > Bacillati > Bacillota > Tissierellia > Dethiosulfatibacter > Dethiosulfatibacter sp. The sequence goes on from NZ_CEZJXU010000252.1 coordinate 1,082, forward strand.
TAAGTTCAGGTATTGCAAGGGAGGGATGGGTGTCGTTTATCTGTATCTGGATTTTGTTTGAAAGCTCTTTCATATTTTCATTGTTTCTTTTATATCTTCTTCTTATGCTTTTGAGACCAGCACTGACAAAGAAATACTGCTGCTTAAGTCTCAACAAACGTCCTTCATAATTGGAGTCGTTTGGATAGAGAACCTGTGTAATGGATTCTGCATTAGTTTTCTTTCTAAGAGCCTCCATATAGTTTCCCTGGTTAAAAAGATGGAAGTCAAAGGCATCTGTAGTTTCAGCACTCCAAAGCCTCAGAAAGTTTACAATTTTAGAACTGCTGCTGACAATTGGTACATCATAGGGTATAGCCTGTACAGTTTCATAATTCTCATGGTAGGATACTAGTTTCCCTTTCTTTTCAACAGTTCTAATATTTCCGTAAAACCTTATTATTTCAGGCTTTGAAGCCTTCTTTATCTCCCACTGGTTTCCATATTTGAGCCACTTATCAGGCAACTCCACCTGATTACCTTCGTGGATTTTCTGTTCAAAAAGACCATATCTGTATCTTATTCCCATTCCCATTGCAGGTATATTTAAAAAGGCGAGGGAATCGAGAAAGCATGCAGCCAGTCTTCCCAAACCACCATTCCCAAGACCTGCATCCTTTTCCACATCTTCAACATCCTTGATGTCAACTCCAAGATCCTTAAGCCCTTCGGTGACAATATCAAGAACACCAAGCTTCATTAGATTCATTCCAAGAAGCTTTCCAACTAGAAACTCCATCGAAAAATAGTAAAGTCTCTTTTCATTGTTTTCTCTGTTCATTAAGGAATGACTATTCGCCATGTATACAGATGCATGCTTCATGATAAGAGATGCAAGAACAATGTACTTGTCTATGCTGCCGCTCTCCTCGAAGCATTCTCCAGTGATTTCTTTAAATCTTTGCAGATATTCCTGTTTAAATTCATCTTTATTTGTAAACATCTCAACCTCGCTTCCTTGTTTTTCTCTTCTTTATCATAAGTCCAGAAAGTCCCGGTATCTTTATCTTTATAATATTCCTATCGGGATTGAATTCATCCCTTTCAGATTTTATGTATTTTTTGTAGGTGGATCCTGTTCCGTTGTATTTATCATCGTCACTGCTGAGTATGACTCTGTATTCACCTTCCTGAGGAACCTGGATCCATGCATCCTCGTGGACATTTGGAGTGAAATTTAGAACAGTCACAATGAAATCATCAAGACCCCACCTTATATAGGAAAACATGCTCTGATCCCTGTTGTCAGCATCTATCCACTGGAATCCGTCCCAGCTGTTGTCCTGCTGCCATAATGATTTTTCATTCATATACAGTTTGTTCAACCTCTTAACATATTCCCTGTGTGCATCGTGTATTGGATATTCAAGCATAAACCATTCTATTTCCTCATAATATCTCCATTCCATGAACTGTCCTATTTCGTTGCCCATGAAGTTAAGCTTCTTTCCTGGATGTGTCATCTGATACATTGCCAGAACCTTTAAATTCTTGAACTTCTCCTCATAGGTTCCGAAGCTTTTGTCTATTAGATTCTTTTTGCCGTGTACAACCTCGTCATGGGAAAATGGAAGTATAAAATTCTCATTGAAGGCATAGTGCAATGAAAATGTGATTCTATCGTGATCATTCTTCCTGAAAAAAAAGTCATTTTTCATATATGAGATTGTATCGTTCATCCACCCCATATTCCACTTGAAATTGAAGCCAAGACCTCCAGATTCAACAGGTGATGTCACTAAAGGCCAGTCGGTGGATTCCTCTGCAGCCATTATGGCAAAGGGATACTTCCCAAACACTGCCGTGTTCATCTCCTTTAGAAAATCCACACCGTCAAGGTCATCTGTGCCACCCTCTCTGTTTCTGAATATTTCCTCTTCCATTCCGAAATTAAGGTGAAGTATGGATGTTACACCGTCAACCCTCAACCCGTCTACATGGTATTTGTCAAAATAAAATAACGCATTTGATATTAAAAAATTCCTTACTTCGCTTCTTCCGAAGTTGAATTTCTTTGTTCCCCAGTTGGGATGGTCTATATGTCCGTAAAGCTCGGACCCGTCAAAGTTAAGGAGTCCCTGCTCGTCCCTGCAGAAATGCCCTGGAACCCAGTCCAGAATCACACCTATATTGTTCTGATGGCATTTGTCTATTAGATACTTAAGATCATCAGGTTTTCCATATCTGCTTGTGATTGAATAGTATCCCGTTATCTGATATCCCCAGGATCCGTCAAAGGGATGCTCCATGACAGGCATGAGCTCTAAATAGTTGTAGTTCATCTCCTTAAGGTACGGCACAAGCTCATCCGCCAGTTCCCTGTAGTTCAGGTGGCTTTCATCTTCATGCTTCTTCCATGAGCCCGGGTGTATTTCATATATATTCATAGGTCCGTCATAAAGCTTCAGGCCCATTCTCTTCTCAATCCACTTGTCGTCCTTCCATTCATATCCATCCATGTTTGCAACAACGGAAGATGTTCCCGGCTTTCTCTCTGCATAAAAGCCATATGGATCGGACTTTTGAACTGTGGTTCCGTCCTTTTTTAATATCTTATATTTGTATTCCTCGCCTTCTCCAATGTTCTCAAAGAAACACTGCCATATTCCCGTATCTCCTA
>NZ_CEZJXU010000253.1:0-3721 GCF_983023055.1 Dethiosulfatibacter sp.
GAGAGGATTAGTACTCCAAGATGTGCACTGACTGCAGCGGAGTATCTTGCTTTTGAAGAGGACATGCACATACTTGTAGTTATGACTGATATCACAAGCTACTGTGAAGGGTTAAGAGAGATATCTTCAGCCAGGGAAGAGGTTCCAAGCAGAAAAGGATACCCTGGATATTTGTATTCCGATCTTGCTTCTCTCTATGAAAGAGCAGGCATGTTAAAGAGCAGGAAAGGATCCATAACATTTTTGCCTATATTGACTATGCCCAATGATGACATTACCCATCCAATTCCGGACCTTACAGGATATATAACCGAAGGTCAGATTGTGTTGTCAAGAGAACTGTCAAACAATAGTATAAACCCGCCTGTATATGTGTTGCCCTCACTTTCAAGGCTAATGAAAGACGGCATAGGAGAAGGATATACAAGAGCTGATCACCCGGACGTAGCAAACCAGCTGTTCTCGTCATATTCTAAAGTACGGGAAATAAGGTCATTGGCTCAGATTATTGGAGAAGAAGACTTGTCCGATATAGACAAGTTATATATGGATTTCGGAAGATATTTTGAGGACAGGTTTGTCAATCAGGGATTTGAAGAAAACAGAAGACTTGAAGAGAGTCTTGATATTGGATGGAAAGCACTATCTATATTGCCAAAGGAAGAATTGGACAGAATTGATGATGGAGTAATAGAAAAATATTACAGGAAGTGATTACGTGGAAAATCTTACACCTACCAAAGCAAATCTAATTAAATCAAAGTCAATGCTTGAATTTTCCATAAAAGGGTATGAATTGCTGGATAAAAAAAGAAATGTACTCATTAGGGAAATGATGGCAATGCTAGATGAAGTGAAAGAAATCCAAATAGAAATTGACAGTATATTCAAGGAAGCAAATTCAGCAATGATTTATGCAATGTTGACAATGGGTACAAACAATGTAGAGGAAATAGCCCTGTCCATACCCAAGGATGAAAACATAAGCATATTGTCTAAAAGTATAATGGGAGTGGAGATACCATTCATTAAGGATGAAACACCTGAAATCCAACCTTATTATGGATTTTTTAGAACCAATTCATCACTTGATATTACAGTGACGAAGATGAACGATGTACAAAAGCTCCTTTACAAGCTTGCTGAAGTGGAAAATTCAGTTTTTAGACTGGCAGCAGAAATCAAGAAAACCAGCAAGAGGGCAAATGCACTTCATAAGATTCAGATCCCAAGATACAGGGAAATGACAAAATACATAGGAGAGGTTCTTGAAGAAAAAGAGAGAGAAGATTTCTTCAGGCTGAAGAGGATAAATAACCGTTCCAAGGACTAATGAATATTTCCCCTAATAATCAGCACTGACCTGTGCTGGTATTTGGTTATCTGGGGATGCACAGTCATAGGGAATGTGTTAAAATGAATAATAATGGATTTATAGAGTAAGACGTAGAGGAGGATAAAAATGGAATTTAGACCGTGTATTGATCTTCATGAAGGAAAAGTAAAACAAATCGTCGGAAGCAGTTTAAACGATTCGGGAGCAGAGGAAAATTTTGTTTCCCAAAATGATGCTGACTATTATGCCGAATTATATAAAAAAGCGGGGCTTTATGGTGGTCACATCATAGCCCTTGGCTCAGGTAACAGAGAACAAATAGAAAAAGCGCTGGCTGCATATCCGGGAGGACTTCAGGTAGGTGGAGGAATAAATGCTGACAATGCCAGATGGTATATTGAAAAGGGTGCATCTCATGTTATAGTAACCTCTTTTATCTTTAAGGATGGAAAATTTTATTTTGATAATTTAGAAGAAATTGTCAAAGTGGTAAATAAGGAAAATCTAGTCATTGATCTTAGCTGTCGCAAAAAAGATGGAAAATATTATGTAGTGACCAACAAATGGCAGAAATTCACAAACTTTGAAGTGAATGAAGAAAATATTGATTTTCTGTCCGAATTTTGTGATGAATTCCTTGTTCATGCAGTTGATGTTGAAGGACTGCGAAATGGTATTGATGAAGAACTCATTCAAAAGCTAAGTAATTGGGTTAAAATTCCATGTACCTATGCTGGTGGAATATCATCCCTTGAGGATGTCAAGCATATTGAATCCATGAGCGGCGGCAGGATGAACTATACCATAGGAAGTGCCCTGGACATATTTGGCGGTAATATAAAATTCCATGATGTCATTAACCTGTAAGTAATAACCAAAACATTATAAAGAGTTAAACCACTGAAGGTTCCAGTATTAAATTACCTTTTTCAAATCTGTCTATACCCAGCAAACTTACGTCTATGGTAGGTTTGGATTTAGTTAGCATCTCTGCAATTACAATGCCGGTCAAAGGACCAAACATGAAGCCGTGACCACTGAATCCTACGGCCAGGTAGAAATTGTCAAGTCCCTCTGCAGTTCCGTAGACAGGCTGCTTGTCAGGAGTGATATTATATAGGCCTGCCCACTGTCTTATTACTCTCAGGTTTCCAATTGGAGGAAGTATGCTTGTAACGGTTTTAGCCATTTCTTCCAGGAATTCCCAGCTTGAAGTGATTCGAAGGTCCCTTGGCTCCCTGTCGTCGCCTCTACCCATAATGAAAGGTCCCTTTGGATTCTGCTGGCAGTATATGTTCTTTGAGAATGACATAACCATAGGTCCCTGTACATGCTCTATAGGCTCCGTTACTAGAATCTGGTGTCTTTCCGAGTAAACTGGAAGGTCTATGCCTACCATTTCACATACGTTTTTTGAATAACCGCCGGCTGCATTCACCAATGTACCTGTAATTATACTGCCCTTGTTTGTTATGACTTCTGTAATTTTATTTCCTTCTCTTTTGATTCCTGTAACTTCAGTGTAGGTCATGAATTCTACACCTAGTCTTTTTGCAGCTTTGTAGTATGCATCCGTAGTAAGGAAAGGGTCCAGAAAACCGTCTTTTTGACAGAAGGCAGCACCCAGTAATTCATCAGTATTAAGATGAGGTACTATTTCCTTTGCTTCCTCTATGGATACCATCCTTGACGGAATATCAAGAGAATTCTGAAGCTTTACATTCTTTTTGAACTGACCCATTTCTTTATTTGTAGTAGCAAGAATTAGGTATCCTCCCTGATAAAAGGTTACATCCCTGTTGTATTCCAGTATTTCATTTGCATTTTCATAAAATTCTATACTTTGCTTAGCAAGCTTGCAGTTCATTTCGGTTCCCCACTGCATCCTGACACCTGCACCGCATCTTCCTGTGGAACCGCTGGAAACATAAGACTTGTCAATTACAACTACATTCTTAACACCTTTTTTTGCAAGATTGTACGCTATTGAACAGCCTGAAATCCCTGCTCCTATAATTACAACATCGGCAGTTCTAATCATCCTTTTTCGCCTCCTCTGCAATCAAATCCAGTTTCACACCAACAATTGGTGGTCTGTTTGTCTGGAAATCAAGTTCCGTAATGGGTTTTCCCGTTGCCATTGACAGTTCTCTTAAAACTATCTGGCCACAGGTTTTACCCTGACATGGGCCCATGCCTATTCTTGTTAGTCTTTTGATTTCTTCAAAAGTATGGTATCCTTCATCTATAAGGTCTCTCAATTCCTTCAAGGTAACATCGGAACATCTGCAAACAATAACATTTTCACCCTTCATTATTTTGCCCCCGCTTCAATATTTCTGAATTTATAAAGCAAATCCCTGGGTACTTTAAGAGTTACAATCA
>NZ_CEZJXU010000254.1:0-550 GCF_983023055.1 Dethiosulfatibacter sp.
ACAATGCAATAGTTCTTGTGGACTATATAAACAAGAGAAGAGCCTCAGGTGAAACCAGGATGGAAGCAATACTCAATGCAGGACCTATACGACTTAGACCTATACTCATGACCGCAATGACTACAATTCTTGGCCTATTCCCATTGTCTTTGGGACTTGGTGAAGGGTCTGAGATGCAGAAGCCACTGGCAGTTGTAGTAATAGGAGGACTGCTTCTTTCAACTGTGTTGACACTTGTATATGTACCTGTGATTTATACAGTAATCGATGACATAGCAAACTTCTTCAAGAGACTCTTCCATATGGACAAGAACGTGGAGGCGAAAAATGGCTGATATAAGCAAGCGGGACAGGATACTGGAATCGGCCTTTGAAATATTCATAGAGAAAGGCTACCATACTGCCAAAATCGAAGAAATTGCAAAGAACGCAGGTATAGGAAAGGGTACAGTATATGAATACTTTTCCGGAAAACAGGAAATCTTTGAAGAATCCTTCATAAATAATGTAAACAAGAGCTTTGCAAATATGAGAGTGATACTGGACAGTG
>NZ_CEZJXU010000254.1:560-3719 GCF_983023055.1 Dethiosulfatibacter sp.
GGAATACAAGTATAATATAATTACAATACACAGTAGTTTGGCGGAGATTTTCATAGCTCACGGAGACTTGATTTCTGATAGAATAAAGGGAGCTTTACATTCCTTCATGGTTCAGCATTCAAAGGACATTATTGCTATGATAGAACAGGGAATTGAAGAAAAGGTTATAAGAAAGAATGTGAACAGAGAAATACTGTGTTCGTGTTTGATGGGTGTTTCAAACCATTATCTGGGCATGATGATCATGACTCGAAAGGATGAAAAACCGGACTATGGATTCATCATAGAGTCCATACTTGAAGGATTTGGTGAAAATAAGGAGGATTGCAATGAAAACTAAAATAACAGCAATTGCTTGTGCGGCTGCTCTCGTATTGTCGTTTCCTGCATTTGCAACGGAAGGTGTTGAGGCCGTAACGACATCCATAGTAACAACATCAGTAGAAACTGAAATGGAGCTTACCATTGAGGATGCTCAAAATCTTGCAATAGAAAACAGCTATGCAGTTTCAAGTCTGTTTAGGAACATAGAAAATACTAAAGAATTGATCAACGACCAGGAGGAACTTCAGGATGATATGGAAAACCTCCTGAAGCTTCCACTGGCATATTTGCCTAACAGCATAACAGATGATTTTGTAAATAAACTTCTCATCAAGAAGGGCTATGGAGTAAAGGGAGCTGAAACACAGCTTATAGTACTGGAAAATACAATAGGTCAGACAGAAGAGGCAATTAAGATAGGTGCTCTTACAACTTACTATCAGGTTCTTCTTGCACAGAAGACAATAGAGCTTAACTCTTCTTCATATCAGAATGAACTGAGCCATTTGAATATTGCCCAGATTAAGTATGAAACAGGAGTAATAACAAAGCTTGACCTTCTACAGCAGGAGCTTGCTGTAAACACTTCAAAGACAGATCTGGATAATGCTCTTGATACTCTTGAAATCAAAAAGCTTGAGTTCAACAATACCGTTGGACTTGAACTGGGCGAAAATGTAAAATTTGTTTCTGGAGTTGAAAACGGTGCAATGACTACTCTAGGCATTGAAGCGGCAGTTGAACAAGCTTTTGTAAACAGACCTGAAAGTGTAAATAAATGGGCAGAATACGAGCTTGAAGAAGTGGAACACAGTGCAATAACATCATACTATACTTCAAGAAACAGGCAGTACAAGTATGCCGAGGAGGAGCTTGAAGAGACAATGCACAATTACGAGCAGTCATTCAGGGATATAGAGCTTGATGTAAGGACAAAATACCTTGAGCTTGTGAAGTCTGAAAGGGCTCTAAAGAACATGGATGAGACAATAACGCTTTCAAGGGAATCTTTAAGGGTTACAAAGCTCTTCTTTGAATATGATATGGCTACAATACAGGATGTATCGGATTCCGAGACTAGGCTTAAGCAGGCTGAAATAGGAAAATACCAACTTCTTGTAGGATACAATATTTCTAGAGTGATGTTTGAAAATTCAATAAGCGTTGGAATGCCTTCTGCACCATCTGGACAGATGGGCTTTTAATATTTCAGTAATTTAATCACATTGTAGAATTTGACCCGCTTTATGCGGGTCTTTTTATATACATATTGCAACTAACGTATAGAAATTACCCTGTACTTGTGGTAAAATAATGAATAAACAAAAATTTAGGAGGTACAACTATGGCAAAGGTAGTTGTTTATTCAAGTAATACATGTCCTCACTGCGTTACAGCAAAGGATTATCTTAAGGAAAAAGGCGTTGAATTTGAAGAAAAGAACGTAACAACAGATATGGACGCAAGAAAAGAACTTATGGGTATGGGATACATGGGAGTGCCAATAATAGTTGTAGATGGCGAAGTTGTTGAAGGATTCAACAGAGCAAAACTTGACGAGTTAGTGTAGGTGCCGGTATGGATTTTAATATAACACCAGGACTTAAGTTTGAGACGGAAAATATTGTTGAGCACAAGGATACTGCAGCTGCAATGGGCAGCGGTTTTGTAGAGGTTCTTTCGACTCCCATGATGATTGCCAATATGGAAGGAACTTGTGCTGCTTGTGTGAAGGATTATCTTCCAGAAGGATTCAGCACAGTTGGAACCCATGTTAATGTGGGCCACAAGGCTGCAGTTGATCTTGGAGGAACATATTTTACTGAATGCGAGCTTATTGAAGTTGACAGAAAGAGACTTGTTTTCAAGGTAAGAACATTTACAGCTGAAAAAACTATTGGTGAAGGTACTCATGACAGATTTATTATCGACGTATCGAAATTTATGAATAAATAGACAATGCAGGAGAATTAAATGATAGACAATATTGCAGATGAGATCATTATAACTGGATATGCAAAGCTTCCATCCAATATTACAGCCAGGAAGCTTTATGAAGTCATAGCTGTGGCCTTGCTTGTCAATACCCATACGGGTGTAATTGTTGAAGCCGACTGTACATTGTCAACGAATCTTGCAAAGAATTTCACTAATGATATGCTGAGAGGCAGGAGTCTCAATAATATGGAGGATATTGAATATACAATAGATACTGCATATTTCGGGTCTGCAAAGAAAGCAATCAAAACTGCTGTTCAAAACTGCAAGAAAAGGTTTGACTCACTTCTTGATGGAGAAGATTGATAAATATTTGTCAATGTGGTTGACAAGACCAAATTAATAGTATATCATGGGAATATAATAGCATATCCTATTTATTCGTGTTAATAAGATTTTCCCTTATTTACAAAGCGAGTGATGCACGGTTAATGGCAGAAAATGCCTTTATTCGTGCTTTTTTTGTTCCAATTATTAATAAATATTAATCTATGTGGAGGTGTCCAGAGATGGATAAAAGAATCAGATGCAGTGAACTTAAAGACAGAATCATGAGTTCTGAAGAAGCGGCGTTACTAGTAAAAGATGGAATGGTTGTTGGTGCCAGTGGGTTTACACCTGCAGGATATCCCAAAGCTGTACCACTGGCTATAGCAGAGAGGGCTGAAAAAGGGGAAAAACTGGGAATAACACTTATAACTGGAGCGTCTGTAGGAGACGAGCTTGACGGATCACTGGCAAGGGCTGGAGTAATCAAAAAAAGATATCCCTACCAGACAAATAAATCCATAAGAGACAGGATCAACTCTGGAGAAATAGCATATGCCGACATGCACT
>NZ_CEZJXU010000255.1:0-3717 GCF_983023055.1 Dethiosulfatibacter sp.
AATACTAAATGATGTAAATGGATGTATTTTGAATATAATAGGAAATAATGAAATGCTTAAAAAAGCTTTTAATTCGGCATTGGTTCCAGGAGCCTATATGGGTGAAGAGTATATTGGAACAAATGGTATGGGTACATGTATTTACGAAGGAAGGCCGCTACAGGTTTCAGGGGAAGAGCATTATATAAAGGTCTTCCACCAATGGACTTGTTCTGGAGCGCCAATAAGAAATCATAAGGGTGAAATCATAGGATGTATTGATCTTACTGGGGACAAAGAACTTGTAAATCCCCATACCCTTGGAATGGTAGCTGCTTCTGCAAATGCTATTGAAAGCATGATGAAGATTAGGAGATATACTGAGAAACTGTCAATGAATAAGAGCTATATGGAATCAATAATGAACTCGTTTCAGGCTGCAGTGTTTTCAGCTGATTTTGAGGGTAATCCTAAACTTATAAATGAAAATACTTCTGAAATGTTTGGTTACGATATGGAGGAGCTTAGAAAAACAAATGTATCCGACATTATACTGGATTGGGAAAGAATAAGGGATACTGTTGAAAATAATGATAGTATCTTCCAGGAAGATGTGTATGTAAATGTAAAGGTAAATAAGATGGAGGTAAACCTGAGTGCTTACCCCATTAATGATAAATCAGGCAAACCTATGGAAATAGTTTTTGTAATCAAGGATGTAAAAAAGCTTAGGAAGCATGCAACTAGGGTTATGGGTTCCAAGGCCATATACACCTTCGACAAAATAATAGGTGAAGACAAAGGTTTTATAAAAACCATCGAGTTCGCCAAGAAAATCGCTGATTCAAAATCAACAGTTCTAATTATGGGTGAAAGCGGAACGGGAAAGGAAATATTTGCACAGTCCATTCAAAATTACAGCAATAGAAGGAATGAGCCTTTTGTTGCACTCAACTGTGGAGCAATTCCGAAGAATCTTATAGAGTCCGAGCTTTTCGGATATGTTGGAGGAGCTTTCACTGGAGCTAAGCAAAGTGGACATCCTGGTAAATTTGAAATAGCAGATGGAGGAACAATCTTTCTTGATGAGATAGGTGAAATGCCTATAGACCTTCAAACAAGGCTTCTACGTGTAATTGAAGAGGGTGTGGTAAGAAGGGTAGGGTCTTCGGATGAAAAACCTATAGACATAAGGGTTATTGCAGCAACAAATAAAAATCTGAAGGAAGAGGTTGAAAAAGGAAATTTCAGAAAGGACCTTTATTATCGTCTCAATGTTTTGCCATTAAGACTTTCTCCTCTTAAGGAAAGGGCGGGGGATATTCCTCATCTTTTCGAATATTTTATGAAGAAAAAATCGCATAAGCTTAACAAGAGAGAAGTTTCAATACCTGAAGAATATATGAGTTATCTTATGGATTATGAATGGCCTGGAAATATAAGAGAACTTGAAAATATTGTGGAACTCATAATCAACACTGAATCTCTCCCTTCCAATATAGGTTCTAAGTTGGGAATTATATATAGTGGAGATGAAATCATGGGCGAGGATATTACACTGGATATCATGGAAAGACTCCATATTGAAAAGATTTTGAAAAAATATAAAGGAAATATAACAAAAACATCAACGATTTTGGGAATAAGCAGGAACACCCTTTATAGAAAGATGGAAAAATACGGTGTAAATGTTCAGTAATGGAACAGTGTGATGAAATGGAGCGGGGTACATTGATTAATAATGATCAATAATGAAACAATGGATATTGTTAATTAATGTACAAACTTTGATTTTGTCTGGAAGTGTTTCAATATAACGTTTTAAATGAAAATCCAATTTATTATATGACTGGCATGTTTATTGCAATAATCTCTTATATAAATCATAGGAGGTTTTTTTATGTTTGGATATAATGGTAAGATTTTGAGAATTAACTTGAAAGCCGGAACACACAAAGTGGAAGAACTTGATTTGGAAATGGCAAAGAAATTTATCGGTGGAAGAGGACTTGGTACCAAAATAATGATGGATGAAGTAGATCCTAAAGTGGATCCATTAAGCCCTGAAAACAAACTTCTTGTAGTAACTGGACCTATGACAGGAAACCCCGTAGCAACTGGTGGAAGATACATGGTAGTAACAAAATCACCTCAGTCAGGAACTATTGCTTCCTCCAACTCAGGTGGAAAATGGGGTGCAGAACTAAAATTTGCAGGATATGATGTTATCATATTTGAAGAAAAAGCAGAAAATCCTGTATATGTAAGCATTGAAGATGACAAGGTTGAGATTCTTCCAGCTGATGATCTTTGGGGAACAGTAGTTTCAAAAACTACAAAAATACTTAAAGAAAAACATGTCAAGGGTTGCAAAATCATGACTATTGGACCAGCGGGAGAAAATCTATCAGAAATGGCGGCAATAATGAATGATGAAGATAGAGCGGCAGGAAGATCCGGAGTTGGTGCTGTAATGGGTTCGAAAAACCTTAAGGCTGTAGTTGTAAAGGGTTCAAATAAGCCTATGGTACCAGATATGGAAAAAATCAAAGAAATGAATAAAGCCCAGTTGGCTAGAATAAAAGAAAATGGAGTTACAGGATCGGGACTTCCTACATATGGAACTGCAGTTCTTGTGAATATATTAAATGAGCTTGGAAGTCTTCCTACTGATAATTTCCAGAAAGCTCAATTTGGAGATGCAGAAGCAATAAGTGGTGAAACTCTAGCTGAAAAATATCTTGTTAAGAATACTGCATGCTACAGATGTCCCATAGCCTGTGGACGACTTGTAAACATGGGAGACAAACAGGTCGGAGGACCTGAGTATGAAACTCTCTGGGCATTTGGTTCAGACTGTGGCATAAGCAACATGGAAGCGATCATTGAAGCCAACTATTGGTGCAATGAAATGGGTCTTGATACTATATCTGCAGGATCTACCATAGCAGCTGCAATAGAACTGAAGCAAAAAGGATATATCAAAGAAGAAGACCTTGATGGTCTGAAACTTGAGTTTGGAAATGAAACAGATATTGCAGAATGGGTGAAAAGAATGGGCTACAGACAGGGACTTGGAGACAAGATGGCTAAAGGCTCTTACAGACTTACTGACGGATACGGAGTTCCTGAATTATCAATGACTGTCAAAAAACTTGAAATTCCTGCCTACGACCCAAGAGGAGTACAGGGACAGGGACTTCAGTACGCTACCTCAAACAGGGGCGGATGTCACGTAAGAGGATACCTTATTTCTCCAGAAGTTCTCGGCATTCCAGAGCAGCTTGACAGGTTTGCTCTTGAAGGAAAAGAAAATTGGACAAAGACATACCAGGATCTTACAGCTTCCATAGACTCGTTGGGAGTGTGTCTATTTACTTCATTTGCCCTTGGTGCTGGCGACTATGCAGATATGTACAATGCTATTTGTGGTACTGATTTGACTGGAGACGACATACTTGAAATAGGAGATAGAATTTGGAATATTGAAAAAATATTCAACCTTGAAGCGGGTATATTGTCAGAAGAAGATACTCTTCCTAAGAGACTTCTTGAAGAGCCTATTCCTGAGGGCCCTTCAAAAGGATGGGTACACAAACTTCCGGAAATGCTTCCAAAGTACTACAAGCTTAGAGGTTGGGACGTGAATGGAATCCCAACTAAGGAGAAGTTAAAAGAACTTGGGATTTAGAGACTGAAAAATTAAATAAAATCACATAAAGTGTAAAACCACCTTAC
>NZ_CEZJXU010000256.1:0-3709 GCF_983023055.1 Dethiosulfatibacter sp.
GGAGCTTTTATTGTACAAAGTGTAGCCATGAGATATACCAGTGCAACTCATACAGCTCTGATATTTACATGTATTCCTGTTTTCGCAGCAGTATTTGGCTATATTTTTCTGGATGAGGTTCTTACTTTCCAGGGAATATTGGGAGCGGTACTCATCGTAGCCAGCATGTTCATAATGGAATTGAAAAAGAAAGAAACTATTGCGGACAACAAGCAGGAAATAATGAATTGATATAAAATGTGAAAGAGGTGGATTTTTTGACAAAACCAAAGGTTCTAATTGGAGTAAATGTGCCTGAAAATGTAGAGGAATATATAGGAAAACATTGTGAATATGAAAAATTCGAAGAACATGAAACAGTCACCTATGAAAAATTGCTGGGCAAGCTCCATGATAAGGAAGGACTAATGCTGGCTGTAATAAAAGTTGATGGAAATCTGCTGGATCATGGACCTAAGCTGAAGGTAGTCAGCGATATGACAGTGGGTTATGACAATTTTGATATTGAAGCCATGAAGGAGAGGAAAATAATTGGAACAAACACTCCTGAGGTTCTTGACGACACAGTTGCTGATCTGGTTTTTGGACTGATGCTGTCTACTGCAAGAAGATTGTCGGAACTGGATAAATATGTCAAGGATGGAGACTGGAAGATTGGAGACAATGAAATTAATTTTGGGAAGGATGTCCATCATGAAACCTTGGGAATAATAGGCATGGGAAGAATTGGTGAAACTGTTGCAAAAAGGGCAAAATTTGGATTTGACATGGATGTTCTTTATTACAATAGAAATAGAAAGCCTGAAGCAGAGGAAAAACTTGGAGTAAGGTATGCTGAATTAAACACACTTCTGCAAAAGAGCGACTTCGTCCTTGTAATGGTTGCCCTAACTGAGGAAACCTATCATATGATCGGCAAAGAAGAGTTTAAGATGATGAAAAAAGAGGCAATACTGATAAATGGATCAAGGGGAGCTACTGTAAATGAAAAGGAACTGATTGAAGCTCTTTTAGAAAAGGAAATCTGGGGAGCAGGACTTGATGTTTTTGAACAGGAACCAATTGACAGGGACAATACCTTACTCAAAATGTCAAATGTGGTTACACTACCGCATATAGGATCAGCAACCTGGAAAACAAGAGATGATATGGCTATGCTGGCGGCGGAAAACATGGTAAAGGCAGTATGTGGAGTGAATCCTCCAAATATTGTACGGGAATTGAAGTGAAACAAATCAATAGTTTGAGGATTATAATCCATGATAAAATGTAACAAACAAGTAAAAATAACAAACCGCATTCTGGAATCAGGATGCGGTTTTTAATAGTCTAAGAAAGTTAAAAATGCGTAATCCCTTGAAACGTTGGTATTACACGGTTAAGGAAACTTTCTACGACCTCTTAATAACCGCTATGGTCACATGAAGCGTGACCCGGTTAACGCAGCGTAGCTGCTTTCTTGTTGAATTTACATTTTTATATTTTGCTTTACAGAATTAATTGTTTGAACAAACTAAAAGTTGAAAATGGTTTGTGTGATATCATATAGATAATTCTGAAAAGGAATAATATTTTTTGGAGTTTGAACTTGAATGAAAGATGAAATTCTGTTTTGAAGGAGGGGACACTTTGGAAATAATAGCACAAATACAAGCATATAAGCCATGGAACGAGCAGGAAAAACTGGATAAGGAGGAGCTGTTGAAACATATTCAGACTAAAAAAGATATCTTCACAAGAGAAAACAAAACTGCCCATATGACTGCATCTGCCTGGGTCATCAATGATAGTAGAGATAAGGCCTTAATGGTTTACCACAATATTTATGATTCGTGGTCATGGATGGGTGGACATGCTGATGGTGATGAAAATCTTTATGCTGTTGCTTCCAGGGAAGTGATGGAGGAAAGTGGACTGAAAAAGGTTATACCTATTATAAGGGATATATTTTCACTGGAGATATTGACAGTTGATGGACATGAAAAGAATGGCGTATATATACCGTCACATCTGCATCTTAATGTTACATATCTATTTGAAGGTGATGAAGGGGAAGAAATAACTGTAAAGCCTGATGAAAACAGCGGAGTAGCATGGTACAGCCTTGATGAGGCAGTAAGTGCTTCATCAGAGCCATGGTTTAGGGACAGGATTTATAGTAAGTTGAATGAAAAACTTGGAAGGCTTCCCAATTGACGCTAAATAATTTCAAACATATCATTAACAGATAACATTTTATACAATATTTGGCTTTTGTCAATATATAGATAATATGTTGTCTTTTTTTATATTGTACTTATATTGCAGATTCTCTGGGAGGGCTTTTTAATGGATAGAAAATCAAAATATTTGATTATAAAAACCATAGTTTAAATGTGAGTAATCTATTTAATTTAGTGATATAATTAAATATGAGTTCTGAATTAAAATTTATAATTGTCAGTTATATAGGAAAGGAGATATATATGAATTATAAAAAATTAATTGAAGAAAGAAAGTCTGTAAGAGAGTATAAGAAAAATACAATAGCAAAGAATATTATCGATGAGATTCTAGAATTTCCAGAAAAAGTTGATAAATTAATACCGGGAATTGAAACTGAATTATTAGTTAAGGATAAGGCTCATGTTTATTTGCAACTACAGGAAATTGCTGGATATGAGGGTCTAATGATAGAGGCTCCTCATTATTTAATAATGCTATCTACGAAAAAAGAATATTATATTGAAAATGCAGGATATTTAGGAGAAAAAGTATCTCTAAAAGCATTAGATTTAGGAATAAATACCTGTTGGATTACATTTGCTGATAGTGATAAGGTTAAAAAACGACTTTTCATTGACTCTGATAAAGAAATAGTAGCGATTATTGCTTTTGGTTACGATGCAAATAAGACCAGAGTAGTAAATATTGATAGTGTTGGAGATAATTATTCAAAATCTAAACTCAAAATAGTTGAAAACAACGTGTCTACTAGAGAAAAAATCGAAGATATTGTATATATCAAAGAATGGGGAAATAACGCAGACCATGAAGAACTAAAAAATAGAGGTCTTTTAGAGGCATTTGATTATGCAAGACTTGCTCCTTCTACTATGAATAGACAGCCTTGGAGATTTATAATAGATGGTGGTAATGTAGTTCTTGCTATGAGGAAAGATGAAAATATTAAAGAATACGATGGAAAGATTGATACGGGAATTTCCATGCTGTATTTTGAGTCTTTAGTAGATCAAACTCTCTTTGATGTTGAATGGGTTGTGGATGCTCCAGATAAAGATTACAAGATACCTGATGATTATAAAATTGTAGGATACTGTAAGATTTAAGATTCAAGAAAAACTCTCGTCACCACACTCCACGCATGTGGAGAGTATTGTGGCGCTGAAACATAGGCGGTGAGCGGAATTCAAATCGTCTGCAATGTTGAATATTATGAGTGTGGAAACAAATTTGGCAACACAATTCAGATTTGAGCTGGTAAAATTGCGTTACTAAATACCAACTCGGTAATTATGAAGATGTAATAAAAATGTAGTATTAATGTTAACTTCCTAAAAAATTCAGTCTCGAGTAAATAGAAATAATATAAATTGGGTAAAAGCCTTTATAATAGGGCTTTTTCTTGTTTTTGAGTCAGAAATGTGACATACTAAAAGTGTAGGAATTCAGTCTCGAAAAAGGAGCTAAAAATGTACTTAGACTTTCT
>NZ_CEZJXU010000257.1:0-3680 GCF_983023055.1 Dethiosulfatibacter sp.
AGTGACGAGGGGATAATTGAATTTGATTTAGATAGAAGAGCGGTGCTTTTCAATGACAAGGCAAGAGAGATTCTAGGCAAAAATGATGACAAGATAGCGGATATACATGCCTGTGACCTTATAAAGAACGTATCCTTTAATTCTGTGTATTTCAGCAGGAATACAATAAAGGATGAAATTATTAAGATAGACGACAAAGATCTAATAGTATCGGTTTATCCACTTGTTAACTCAGGGAAATTTTATGGCTCAATGGCCATTGTAAAGGAATTTCAGGAAGTAGAGAAGAAGCAGCATAAAATCAGGAACAAGCTTATAGGAAAAGGCCATAGGGCAAAATACACATTTGACGACATAATTGGTGAAAGTCTGGAAATAAATAAAAGCAAGGAAATCGCAAAAAGAATGGCCAGATCAGATTCTTCAGTTCTAATACACGGAGAGACAGGTACTGGTAAGGAGCTCTTTGCCCAGGCAATACATAACGAATCATCCAGAAGAGATTATCAATTTGTTGCTGTAAACTGTGGAGCACTGCCTGAAAATATATTGGAAAGTGAACTTTTTGGATATGAGGAGGGAGCCTTCACAGGAGCCAAAAAGGGTGGCAAGCTCGGTCTCTTTGAACTTGCCCACAGGGGAACAATATTTCTTGATGAAATAGGTGAGATGCCGAAAAGTTTACAGATCAAGCTATTGAGAGTTCTTCAGGAAAAGGAGATAATGCGACTTGGAAGCGATCGAATAATCGATATAGACATAAGGGTTATAGCGGCATCAAACAAGAAACTTGAAGAACTAGTAAAGAACGGAGAATTCAGGGAAGATCTCTACTACAGGTTGAAAATTCTGCCTCTTAATCTACCATCCCTCAGGGAAAGAAGAGATGATATCATCGATATTTTTGAACATTTCAAGGAAGTCTACGAAGGAAGGTTCAGGATGACCAAGGAGGCGGAAGTTTCCCTTTTGAAGCATAAGTGGAAGGGTAATATAAGGGAGTTAAGAAATGTTGCTGAATATCTCGTTAATATGAACATTAAAACCATTGATAGGGAAGATCTTCCATTTGATTATGAGGATAGTATTATTAATGCTGAATCTATAGCAGAATCGGAGAGGCTTGTTAATGCTAAGGGTTCCTATAAGATAGGTGTAGTGGAAGTTGAGTCGGTCAATAATTCATATGAACGTATTGAAGAACTATTTGGTGTAAGGGAACCGAGTAAATATATCTTTGTCCTGAAAGCTCTGTATAAAGCGAGAATCAACAGAAAAAGAACAGGTAGGAGAAGTATATATAATAAGGCCCTAGATGAAAACTTCTATATAAGCGAGAAGGAAATAAGGAATATTCTTGTGGAGCTTGATAAAAAATCTTATATAATCATTCAAAAGGGAAGGGGAGGCAGCGCATTGACTGAAGATGGTGTCGACCTTGTAGAGGAATTACTGGATAAAGGAAAAGAAAAGTGATTAAAGGGACGAATGGGAAACAAAGGGACCAAAGGTTGCGCAATACAGCCCTCTAGCCCCTCAAAACCCACAAAAAATAATAAATAAACATATAAACAGCCTTTTTATCAAAAAAAGGCTGTTTATTATTTTCGGAAAAGTTAAATGTGTAAAACACCTTGAAGCATTGGTGTTATGAGGTTTTTGTGAACTTTACTGTGTGGTGAGCAACCGATGACTATGAAATCATTGCGGTATGCTTATAGTTGGCACGAAAATTGCTTATTATATTCATAAGAAAAATTTAGATATGCAATTATATTAAAGTAAAGCTAAATACAATAAATGAATTAAAGGAGTAAAAAATGAAAAAACTGTTTACAGGAAACGAAGCACTTGCCAGAGGAGCATATGAGGCAGGAGTACATTATGCATCTGCATATCCGGGAACACCAAGTACTGAAATTTTGGAAAATACAGCTACATACAAGGATTCAATACTGGCTGAATGGGCCCCTAATGAGAAGGTTGCACTAGAAAATACTCTTGGAGCATCAATAGCAGGAGCAAGAACTTTTGCAGCTATGAAGCATGTAGGATTAAATGTAGCAGCGGATCCTCTTTTTACTTTTTCATATACGGGAGTAAACGGTGGAATGGTTTTGATTACAGCAGACGAGCCAGGACATCACTCTTCACAAAATGAGCAGGACAATAGAAATTATGCGAAATTTGCAAAAATTCCTATGGTTGAGCCTTCTGATTCACAGGAATGTAAAGATATGATGAAAACTGCCTTAGAGCTTAGTGAAGAATATGATACTCCAGTACTTCTAAGAATTACTACTAGAGTATGTCACTCAAAAGGAATAGTTGATTGCTTGGATAGAGAAGAAGTTGCTTTCAAGGATTATGTAAAGGATACTAACAAGTATATGGCCGCACCTGCCAATACAAAAAAGAAAAGACTTGCTGTTGAAGCCAGAACAATAAAACTTAAGGAATTCTCTGATAATACAGATCTTAACTTTACAGAGATGAACGATACTAAAATCGGGGTCATTTCTTCTGGAGGAGCTCATTACTATGCAAAGGAAGTATTTGGAACTGATGCTTCATATCTTAAGCTTGGATTCACATATCCACTTCCTGAGAAGAAGATAACTGAATTCGCATCACAGGTTGATAAGATTTATGTAATTGAAGAAAATGATCCATATATAGAAGAATTTGTGAAGACTCTTGGAATTGAATGTCATGGATATGACACTTTCCCTGTAACTGGCGAAATGACTGCAGATGTAATTAGAGAAGCAGTATTTGGCAAAAAGCTTGAAGCAAATACTTATGACAAAGATATGGTTGTAGGAAGACCACCAACACTATGTGCAGGATGCCCTCACAGAGGATTCTTCTATGAGCTTGGAAAGAGAAAGGATACATACATTTCAGGTGATATCGGATGTTATACTCTTGGTTATCTTCCGCCATACAATGCGATGGATAGTGTAATAGTAATGGGTGGATCAATGAGTATTGGACATGGTGCACAGCAGGTATTCAACATGAAGGATACTAATAAGAAAAGAGTAGTTTCGGTTCTTGGAGATTCAACATTCTTCCATACTGGAATCAATTCACTTACAAATGTAATATACAATAAGGGTAACAGTATAAATGTAATCCTTGACAATAGAATCACAGGAATGACTGGACACCAGGAAAATCCTGGATCAGGATTCAAGCTTCAGGGTGAAGACACAAATATAATCGAAATTGAGCCATTAGTGAAATCTCTAGGATTTAAGAATGTTAGAGTGATTGATCCTAATGATTTGAAATTAGTAAAGGAAACTCTTGATTGGGCATATTCTCTTGATGAAGCTTCAGTAATAATCACAAGATATCCATGCGTACTTAAAAAATTCTCAGATGCTGACAAAAAGGAATTCAAAGGTCTATTTCAGTCAAAATGTATAATAGATGAAGATAAATGTATAGGTTGTAAAAAGTGTATGAAGACAGGATGTCCAGCTCTTTCGTTTGACAAGGTAGCAAAGAAGGCATCGATAGACAGAACTCAGTGCGTGGGCTGTGAAGTATGTGCTCAGACATGTCCTGTAAATGCAATATCTAAGGAGGTAAACTAATGACTAACAGTGTATTATTGGTAGGAGTAGGTGGACAGGGTACAATCCTTGCCAGCAAATTATTGACAACAGGTT
>NZ_CEZJXU010000258.1:0-1027 GCF_983023055.1 Dethiosulfatibacter sp.
AACCATAGCTGACTCACCTATGTCCAAAGTACGAGTGGATTCCATCGCTATCGCCTGCAAAATCAAGCGTGAGATAGGCATCGACTCCATGCCCCATATCTGCTGCAGGGACAAAAATGTAATTGCACTTAGATCCGGACTTCTGGCCGCCCATGTAGAAGGAATCCGTAACATCCTGGCAGTTACAGGAGACCCTGTCAGTGCCGATACACTGGCTTCCGTCAAAGGTGTATTCAATCTGAACTCATATAAGTTCATGTCCCTCATTTCACAGATGAACATCGAGGTCTTAAACGAAGATCCATTGAGTATAGGCGGCGCACTAAACCTGAATCTGGCCAACAAGGAGAATGAAGTTTCAAGGATGGTGAAGAAGGCAGAAAACGGCGCAACATTTTTCCTTACCCAGCCAATCTACGAAGATGAAACAATAGACTACCTAAAGTCTCTGAAGGACAGGAATGTTAAAATCCTGGGTGGAATACTTCCAATTGTAAGCTACAGAAACGCACAGTTTCTCAACAACGAACTACCAGGCGTACATGTGCCTGATGAGTATATTAACCGTTTCAAACCTGACATGACACGTCAGGAAGCAGAAGAGACAGGAATCGAAATGGCTGTGGAGCTTGCGAAAAAATTAAAACCCCACGTTGATGGAATCTACTTCATGACTCCATTTAACAGGGTTTCGATGATTGTTGAAATAATAAAAAGGATGGGCTAGGCTCCATCCTTTTTATTACTATTTCTTTTTACTGTTTTATTTATCCATCTGCCACATGAGCGATGGATATGAAACATCCTCTTCCATCATCCATGTTTCTACGAAATCCCATGAATCATAAGTTGATTCCTTAAACATATCTTCAGTCGTAAATCCATCTCCCACAGGAGATGCCATTTGACCAGTAGTTTCTGTATCCCAGTAGCTGCTGACTGCAACTGCCGTGTCATCTTTAGCTCCAACCAAACCACCAACATTCATATTACCCGTTACAAGTCCTTTTGCATAGCAGTTTGTTAT
>NZ_CEZJXU010000258.1:1040-3680 GCF_983023055.1 Dethiosulfatibacter sp.
CAGTTACACTTCCTGTAGAATAACTATCACTGATATTAACACTCTTATCAGTCTTTTCATTTGTCACGTTGCCTATGAGACCTCCAACAGCATTATTTCCAGTAATATTTCCAGTTGCATAGCATTTGCTCACTTCTGCATCGAAACCTATACCACCCAATAAACCACCAACAAAGTTGTTAGTACCTGTTACATCTCCTGTTGCATTACTGTTGGTAATTTCAGAACCATATCCTGAAGCACCTACCAATCCACCGACACGAAGTACCCCAGATACATCTCCAGTAGCATAACTATCTGTCATCACACCATTGAAACCAATAGCTCCTGCAAGACCACCTGCATATCCGATTTCAGGATCTGTTCCAATTACGGTACATGATGAATGACAATTACTAACTTCCGAACCAACAGTAGGATCCTTGTTGATTTTATCACCCGATGTACCTCCTATGAGTCCTCCGACATGCTCTAAACCCGACACAGTTCCTGATGAATAGCAATTAGTTATTAAAGAATTATAAAACGCACGTCCAACAAGACCACCTGCATAATTACCACCAGTTATAGATACATCTTCCATGCCAATATTCTCAAACATTCCACCTTTTGAATATCCGAACAAGCCAACAAAGTCAATATCTTCGCGATTAACATACAAGTCGGATATTACATGTCCGTTCCCAAAGAATTTTCCCATATGTGGATCATCTTCAGTTCCAATTGGCAGCCAACCTTTACCGCCATCCGCCATAATGCCAGCATAGGTATCATAGCCAGGTGATGTCTCATCAAGGTCTGTCATTAAAATATAATTCATTCCTAGACCGTTCCTTATATTATACATATCCTCCCAGCTATATATCAATACTGCCCTAACCAAATCCTCCGGTTCTTCGATATACACCGAATATGTACTTTCATCCCATCTCACATTCTGTCCCAGAGCCTCAGCCACAGCACGAACAGGCAAATAGGTGGTGCCATCATAGATAAAAGGTTCAACCATCTTTCCCGTGATATCCTTAGGCACAATCATTTTGTCGTTAACAAAGATTTTAATGTCATTATAGTAAGCTGTTATTGTTTGAGTTACTACCGTTCCAAATGCCATTACAGTCATTGTGAAGATTAATATGGCAACTAACACCACTACTGAAAAACCCTTAAGATTTTCCTTTTTCATTTCAAATGCCTCCCTCCAAACTTTTTAAACCATTCTGAAAAACTAGAACCAAACATAAAATAATACTATAAGCATTAACCCCCTTTCAAAATAATAAAAACCCAAGTTCAAAAAGAACAAGGGTTAATAAACCTGTTGAATTTATGTGAATTTATGTAGATAAATACCTCTTTACACAACCCTGAGTATTAATACAATTACATCCCAATTATATCACGGAATTGGGTTCATTACTATGGATTGAAAACCACCCATTCAAATCCAATCATTTCATACCCAATTGTCCATCAGACTCATAGTATCCCTTTTTCTACATCAACCCATTTGAACTCATATTCCCTGTCTTCTTCATGAACCAGATAGTAATACCTATCGCCAATAAGACATTGAGCAACACCCAAACCCAGTACCCAGGTTGTGGAACATGCTTTAGGTGTAGTATTGGGAAAAAAGGTACCGATACATTACTCATTGCATGAGCTATCCATGGAATAACCAGCTTTTTACCACTTGCATTATACAACCATCCATGAACAACCGACATGCTCACAGTGTATATAAAAAATGGAAAGAAAGAATAATAAGCGTGCCCCTCACCAGGCATGAACCAAAGTGGTAAATGCCACACACCCCAAACGATACCTATAAGAATACTACTTTTTAGAATACCGAAACGCTGCTGCAAAGGTTCTTGAGCGTAACCACGCCAGCCAAACTCTTCCTGTCCGCCTCCCGCAACAAGTATAAAAATAAAATATGGAGTAATCAAGACTATTACAGGAACTGCTAAATCCTCTGGAAAAAGATTGGGAGGTAGAGTATCAATACCTGTAAAATTCACAATATAATGTGCTGCTGCAGTTATTAGCAGCGGTAATAATAATGCCAACACATAATATATTGGCTTCACATGAAGAACAAATGCATTACGGAAAAAACTTTTCACTCCCGACCGTCCACCTTTTCGAGAAATCAGTATAACCGCTGCAAACAAAGGCCCAAAGGCTCCAAGTATTACCGCAAGAGTCACCAAAGAGACTATGGATTCCGAAAGTTGAATAACACCAAATCCCGACAATACAAAGGGTAGCCAAAGTAACCAGGAATATATGAAAGTCAATAAGAAAAAAAGCCATACGTTCCGATCATTTTGTTGATTAGTTTCTTTCAAAATGTTCTCCTCTCAATATCTTTGAGTTTATTGTGGAAACATTATTCTTTATTGCTCAATTTCATCATATCACTAAAAAAACTTAATTACAATACATCCAGTCACAACAGATGACATTGGCGTTAGACAAATAAATATCGATATTAGTAACAAAAAACTATTCCGTTGCACTTTCCAACAATGTAATGGTCTTGTCAGCACAATTAAGTTCAGTCATTATTCCATAAGGAAGTGACTTATCCCAAGTTTGACGGACACAGAACCGTGATTGTATAATTAAATC
>NZ_CEZJXU010000259.1:0-3669 GCF_983023055.1 Dethiosulfatibacter sp.
AAAATATCATCAACAAGGGACTATAGAACAAGTGTTAAAAAACTAAGGGACGGTAGTGAAGAAAAGATTGAATTGCCAAAGTCAAATGTATTAAAATATGTTCTTGAAGATGGTTCTTGGTTTGTACTTAGACCTTCAGGAACTGAACCAAAAATAAAAATATATTTCTCTGCAGTTGACAAGGACAAGGATGCTTCAGAAAAGAAATACAATGAAATTACCAAATTCGTCTACGGCTTGATAGAAAAGGTATAACTAAGCAGCTACGCTGCTTCAACCACGTAATCTATAAAAACTACAGGCAGGTGAATCATGAGGAAAAAACTAGCATTACTGGCAGCTTTCATAATGATACTAAATACGGCAATTTTCCCTTCCTTTGCTTCGGCAGCGGAAAACCCATCCAGGGCGGAACTTGAAGCACTAATTACAGAAGTGGCCATTGAAAGGGGAATTCCCTCTGTCATACTAATGTCAATTGCAAGGGTGGAAACAGTATTCAAGCATTATGAAGAAGATGGAACCGTAGCAAGGGGAACTTCAGGAAGCATAGGACTCATGCAGATACACAACAACTATGGAGTGTATGACGACAATCTACTCATTAATGATATAAAGTACAATATAAATGCAGGAGCAGATGTTCTTATAAACAAGTGGGAGGCAGGACTTTCCAAGTATGGATATTTGCCTACGGTAGGAAACATGGACCCAAACATACTTGAAAATTGGTATTTTGCTCTTTGGGGATACAATTCTTATGTTGAAAGGAACAACCCCAATGCTCTGTCCCA
Source organism: Dethiosulfatibacter sp. (assembly GCF_983023055.1). Classification (NCBI taxonomy): domain Bacteria; kingdom Bacillati; phylum Bacillota; class Tissierellia; genus Dethiosulfatibacter; species Dethiosulfatibacter sp. The sequence goes on from NZ_CEZJXU010000259.1 coordinate 795, forward strand.
ATATGGTGAAAAGTATACATATCAGGATCTTATCTACTATGTTGCGGAAAACGAGTATGGACAGACAATAAATCCTATTGATCCTTCATATCTTCCTGAATCGGGAACACCTTCAAAGAATCTTAATGTTCCAACACCGGAGGATTGCCATACTGCAGATATACTTTTGTGTACCGAAGGAGACAAGGTAAGTGTATCTTCAGGAGGAAAGCTTAATCTTAGACGTGAGCCAAACGGTAAAATCAAGGGTGAACTTACAGATGATGAAATCTATACTGTTATTGGAGAATCGGTCCTTGAGGATGGCTACTACTGGTACAACCTGGCTGATGCTGAGGGTGAAGAGCTCGGATGGGCTGCAAGAAACTGGTTGATTTATGTTGAAGATTCTACAGATAGTGATAACAATGTAGAAAGCACAACAGGTGGAGCAATAGAAATTGACGAGGATGATATTGAAAATGGAAATAATCCAGAACCGGTTAAGGAATTGAAGGAAGTATTATTCAAAGACATTGACAGTTACTGGGGAAGAGACTATATAGTTGAACTTTACCAGGACGATATAATCAAAGGAATGACGAAAGAAGAATTTGCACCGGAGGATACTGTTACAAGGGAACAATTTGCAGCACTCCTTTGCAGAGCCTTTGACTTTGATACAGAGGGGCATTATGAAATAGGCGACAAGGCAGAAATTGGCGGATGGGCCTATGACAATGTTGCAACAGTTGTTTATCTTGGAATAATGGAGACTGAGGATGGCGATTTTAGTCCAAAAAGACCTCTATCGAGGATAGAGGCTGTAAGGTCCCTTGCGGCAATTGGAGATAAACCTGAAATAACAAAAAACTTTGAATTTGAAGATGTAGTGGACCTTAGTAATGAAGATATTGAAAAACTGGGTAAGGTTTTTTCACTTGAAATCATGAACGGAAAGAGTGCAACAACCTTTGCTCCCCTTGATTTTATAACCAGAGGCGAGATAGCAAAGATTCTTTGTATTACTCGGTCCCTATGCCCATGATAAATTTGTTTTTAGTTTTGTTTTTATCGATATAGACAGTTTCATATGGCTTGACCATTTTGTATTCGTCCCGGGCGATTTTCTCTACGATTTCGAGAAATTGTTCCGGGTCGTTTATTTTTTCGTAATCTTCTCTGAACTCCTGTAGCTCTATTTCCGTTTCAGCCTTTTCAAGAAGCTTTGCATCTTTCTTGTCGTTGATATCGGATAGGGAACGTCTCTGTCCAATAATGGTGAAAATCATGTAGAAGGCCACGGTGCAAAACAGAAGACTTACTATATTAAGCTTAAAGCTTTTCTTTTCTTTTCTTTTTTTTCTTTTTTTTCTTTTTCCCATGAGAATCCCTTTCCTTTCTCTTTGAATCATATATCTATTATAATATGATGTTGGGATTTTATAAAGTAAAAATAAAAAAAGTTCCGTCATTGACGGAACTTTTTGTTAGTTTAAGAATGTTTTTTCTATTTAGCTGATTCAAAAGCTTCTTTTCTTAATATTTCAGCCTTGTCAGTCTTTTCCCATGTAAGATCAATGTCTGTCCTTCCGAAGTGTCCATATGCAGCTAGTTGTTTATATATTGGTCTTCTGAGATCAAGATTTTTGATGATGGCAGCAGGTCTCAAGTCGAAATGCTTGTTAATAAGCTCTTCGATTATTTCCTCGGCAACCTTTCCTGTTCTGAAGGTATCTACCATGATTGATACTGGATGGGCAACTCCTATTGCATATGCAAGTTGAACTTCGCATTTGTCTGCAAGTCCCGCAGCAACAACGTTTTTAGCAACATGTCTTGCTGCGTATGCAGCAGATCTGTCAACCTTCGTTGGATCCTTTCCTGAGAAAGCTCCACCGCCGTGTCTTGAGTATCCGCCGTAAGTATCTACTATTATCTTTCTTCCAGTAAGTCCTGCATCTCCTTGAGGACCTCCGATTACAAATCTTCCTGTGGGATTGATATAGTATTTGGTTTTTTCATCCAAAAGGTCTGATGGAACAACCGCTTTTATTACATGTTCAATTATGTCTTTTTTAATTCTCTCAAGTGATACTTCAGGGCTGTGTTGAGTCGATATAACAACTGTATCGATTCTAACAGGTTTGTTTCCGAGGTATTCCACAGTTACCTGTGTCTTGCCGTCAGGTCTCAAGTATTCCAGAGTTTTGTCCTTTCTTACTGAAGAAAGTCTTTTTGCAAGCTTGTGAGCCATTGAAATTGGAAGTGGCATAAGTTCAGGTGTCTCGTTGCAGGCATAGCCGAACATGATTCCCTGGTCTCCTGCACCTGTTATGTCGAATTCGTCATGTCCGTTGTCCTTGTATTCCTTTGCAGCATCGACTCCCATTGCAATGTCAGAAGACTGTTCATCGATTGAAGTAAGAACGGCACAAGTATCACCATCAAAGCCATACTTTGCTCTTGTATATCCGATTTCTTTTATTGTGTCCCTTACCACCTTTGGTATGTCCACATAACAATTTGTTGTAATTTCTCCAGATACCAGCACTAGTCCAGTTGTTACAGATGTTTCACACGCTACTCTTCCATTTGGGTCTTTGGCAAATATTGCATCCAATATTCCATCGGAAATCTGATCGCAGATTTTATCTGGGTGACCTTCTGTTACTGATTCTGAAGTAAAAAGCCATTTTTTCATTAATAATCCTCCTAAAATCATTTTCCGGATTTGTCCAATAAAAAAACTCTCCCAAAAGAAGAGTTGTAGTCTACTATTGGTCCTCATCTTCCGGATTAACCGCGGGAATTGGCACCTGTTACTTGTTCATACAGGATGCCGGGTTTCATAGGGCCCGTCCCTCCACCTCTCTTGATAAGGCTTTGTTACCAT
>NZ_CEZJXU010000260.1:0-3662 GCF_983023055.1 Dethiosulfatibacter sp.
GCGAACTTGAGGATGTATTCCTCTGTGTTCATGAAAACGTCAGGACCGAAGTTTGTAGTTCCAGTACTCAGCGTTGCCATTTCAGGACTAAGCTCTATAGGCTGCATCCTTTCCTCTGCTGTGTGCCATACTGCTCCACCTGTAGAAGGTTGAAATATGACGTTGCATTTTTCGGCTGTTTTTTCCTTGATATCCTTATAGATATCGTAGCTTTGAGTGGGATTACCCTCTTCGTCGCGTGCGTGGACGTGCACAATTGATGCGCCAGCCTTGAAACATTCATAGGCAGCTTGTGCTATTTCCTCCGGTGTTAAAGGAAGATTTGGCTGCTGCTCTCTAGTTACCTCTGCTCCTGTAAGGGCAGCGGTGATGATTAATTTTTCCATAATGACCTCCATCATTAAATTTTTTGCCTGGATTATAGTGGTATAAGCACTTTAACCCTTCTAATATGTTATTACATTTGTATAGAATAGTAAAGGGAAATTACTATAAATGTTAAGAATGATTTATATTTTTCATATTGTGTGGGAGTATAAAAAATTATATGTTAAAATATTCATACGAGTAAAAAAACAATACAAATGCAGCCTTAAGAGACTGCTGTAAACAGAGGTATTATATGATAGAAATGGCAGTTAAGAAATTGAAAAAATCCTTTGGAGCCGATTTGATTTTTGAAAATATCGAATTTGATATACAATCGGGAGAAAAAATAGGACTAGTCGGAAAAAATGGCACTGGAAAAACAACATTGTTTAAAATAATAATGGGTATTGAAAATGGCGAAGGAGAAGTGTTTAAGAGAAAGGATGCTGCTGTAGGCTATCTTGAGCAGATTCCCATATATGACGAGAATACAATGGCAGGTGATGTCCTTGCCGAAGCCTTTAAGGCTATTAATACTGTCAGGAAAAAAATGACAGATTGCGAAATGAGAATGGGCCTGACTTCTGAAAATCAGGACCATGTCCTTGAGGAATACGGAAAGCTTCAGATTGAATACGAGAGGCTTGGAGGTTACGATCTTGAGGAAAAATCCAGTCGAGTAATAGAAGGAATGAATATAAGAAGTCTTCTTGATAGGAGTTTTTACGATTTAAGCGGCGGCGAGCAAACAAGGGTCATGCTTGGTCGCATGCTTTTAATGGAGCCTGACATACTTCTTTTGGATGAGCCTACAAATCATCTTGACCTTAAGTCTGTTGAATGGCTGGAAGGATATCTGAGGGACTACAGGGGAGCAGCACTTTTAATATCTCATGACAGGTACTTTCTAGACAATACTGTCAGTAAAATCATTGAGATGAGAAGAGACGGTTCGGATACATTTTATGGAAATTATTCATACTATGTTGTTGAAAAAGAAAGAAGATTTTACGAAGCCCTTAAATGGTACAACAACCAGCAGAAGAAGATAAAGAGGATGGAAGACCAGATCCACAGATTTCGTGTCTGGGGAGATATGCGAGACAGCGAAAAAATGTATAAAAAGGCAAAGGAGCTTGAAAAGAGACTTGAAAAGATGGACGAACTTGACAGGCCTGTCCTTGACAAGAAGAAAATCAACCTGGGAGGTCTCAAGGGAGGCAGAACAGGAAAGATAGCAGTTGAAGCCATGGATCTTTCGAAATTCTATGACGGAGTGGAGCTTTTTTCAAAAGCAGGTTTTGAAGCACACTTTGGAGATAGTTTTGCCCTTCTTGGAGACAACGGTACTGGAAAGACCACTCTCCTTCGCATATTAATGGGAGAAGTTGAAGCTAACGAAGGGAAAACATCTCTTGGCTCTAGGGTAAAGACTGGATATCTTCCACAGAAAATTGAATTTGAAAATCCCCAGTTGTCTATTCTTGACTATTTCACGGGAAATCTTGGATTAACTGTTTCCGAAGCAAGGAAGGAGCTTGCCAAGATACTTTTTTACGGAGAAGATGTTTTTAGGAAAATATCCATGCTTTCCGGAGGTGAAAAGAGCAGGCTTAAGCTCAGCTACATACTACATGAAAATGCAAACCTGCTTTTTCTAGACGAGCCTACTAACCATCTTGACATAGATTCAAGAGAAATACTTGAAGATACCTTGCTGGAATTTGAAGGAACAATAATATTCGTATCCCACGATAGATATTTCATAAACAAGCTTGCAACAAGGGTGGGAGAATTGAGAAGCAAAAGGCTCAAGATATACAATGGAGATTATGAATACTTCAAAACCATGAAGGAAAGAGAAATTGAGCAGGAAAGAGACCTCCTTGAAAGAAAAAAGGTCAAGTCGACAGTAAAGGAATGGAAAGTCAGGAGTAAGAATATACTTAAAGTCCTTGATAAAAAGAAGAATGCCTTGGAAGATGAAATCAAAAAAATGGAGGATGAAATCGAGGAACTGTCAAGATCAATGGATGAAAATCCCAGTAACTACACACTGCTTGGAAAGCTTCACGAAGACAGGGAAGTTCTTGAGGAGAAATGTATTGAAAAATATATGGAATTTGAAGAAATAACCATTGAAATAGAAGAAGAAAAGGAGAGGGACAATGAAAATTAAAATAGCTCAAATTCAAATGCACATAATAGAAGACAAGGTTGAAAATATTAAGAGGGCGGGAGAATTCATAGACGAGGCTGCTGAAAGAGGAGCGGATATTGTAGTTCTTCCGGAAATGTTCAACTGTCCCTACAAGGCGTCATATTTTCCTGAATATGCCGAATTTATAGGAGGAGATACATATAACTTCTTGAAGGACAAGGCTGCGGAGAAGGGGGTATATATTTTTGGAGGATCCATTCCTGAAAAGGATTCGGAGTCTAGAATATTCAACACCTGTTTCATTTTTGATAGAAAGGGTAACGAGCTTGGTAAACACAGGAAGACGCACCTCTTCGATATAGATGTAAAGGGAGGACAGTCTTTCAGGGAGTCCGACACCCTTACGCCTGGGGAGGAGCCTACAGTAGTTGATACCGAGTTTGGAAAAATAGGTGTAATGATATGTTATGATATAAGGTTTCCTGAATTTTCAAGGATGATGGTAAACGAAGGAGCAGAAATCATAATCGTGCCTGGAGCCTTCAATATGACTACCGGACCGGCCCACTGGGAAATTCTTTTCAGGACAAGGGCCGTGGACAATCAGGTATTCACTGTAGGTACTGCTCCAGCAAGAGATATTGATAATTTTTATGTATCCTACGGCAATTCCATTTTAGTTTCCCCCTGGGGTGAAATTCTTTCAAGAATGGAAGGAGAAGAAGCAGTGATGCTTACTGAAATAGATACTGAATTAAACACCAAAATAAGAAATCAGCTTCCACTTCTAAAACACAGAAGACGTGAAATATATAAAGTATAATTTGTAATGAGTACAAAATGAAAATTATTATCAATACATTGACAAATATGTAAAAACTTATTATTATATAAGTATGCTTTCATTATTAAGGAGATATGCTTTTACTATCCATCAAAGCGGTTAATGCGACATAGTCACTGTGTCTGATTTATTCATTTAGGAGGTAGAATATGAGTTGGTTTAGAGAATTACATCCTGTCATGCAGGCTTTAGTTGGAACTTTATTTACCTGGGGACTCACTGCCCTTGGAGCGGCAGTTGTATTTTTTTTCAAGGAGATAAATCAGAAGCTTTTGGATGTAATGCTTG
>NZ_CEZJXU010000261.1:0-3661 GCF_983023055.1 Dethiosulfatibacter sp.
ATCATCACCTACTCCTGCTCCAATAGAATCTCCTAATATAAGTATTGTAATAGGCATTTGTTAAATGCCTCAACCCATTGAAATTACTGGGTTATTTTACTTTTTATATATAAATTTTCTCTCCATTTAATGATATAATATAAGTGACAAAACAAACAAAACACCAAAAAACGGAGGAAAATTTATGACTAAAAAATTTCATCAGATTACTCTTTCTGAATCCTTTGAACAATGTCAGAATCTATTCACTTCCGACACTACTTCTTTCTTCGACTTGCTTAATCAGCATATGGATCTGGATGAATTTATTCCCTTGGAATTCCATAAAGCATTCTACAAAACTCTTGGGCGCAAACGTGAATATCCGTTAACAGGATTTCTTTCTGCTCTCATCCTTCAAAAAATCTTTTCCATACCTACTGATTCACTTCTTCTTATTCTTCTCACTATCTGCAAAGAACTTAGGGATTTCTGTGGTTTCACCAAAGTACCAGATGCACCTCTCTTAACCAGATTCAAACAAGATTTCCTTGCTCATATTCAGTTTATGTTCGAAAATATGGTCGATCATACTGAACCTATCTGCCAGAGTATTGATTCCCGTCTTTCCCAAATGCTCATCTTTGATACTTCAGGCATTGAGCTTTACGTTAAGGAAAACAACCCCAAAACACTTAATGCTTTGATTAAACGGCTTAAATCCTTCTACAAGAATAATCCTGAAGTCGACCCATACAAAATGGCTTACGTCCTCATGCCTTCTCACGCAGTTTCTTCTTCAGATGCAAAGCAAATGTTCATAAATGGCCACTTCTGTTATGCTGATAAATTTTCTATCCTTACCAATGGTCTCGGCATCATTCGTCATATTGCTTTTATGGATGATGAATTCAAATCTTCTCATCCGGAGATGGTTGTTAAAAAGAAAACTGATTCTCCTGATGAAGATAAATCTATTAGCGATTCTTCTGCTTTAAAACCCATTTTGACTGACTTCTTTGAATCGCACCCTGATTTCCATCCAACCTCTTTCCTTGGTGATTCTGCTTTTGATGCAATTGGAACTTATGGTTTTCTAAAAGATCAGTTCCATTTTAAGAAAGCTTTTATTCCATATAATCCTCGTAATGAAAGCTCCTTAAAAAAGGTTGGTTACAATGAATTTGGTTATCCGCTTTGCCCCTATGATTCAACCCTTCCCATGAAATATCATGGCATTACTCGTGAAAAAGGACGAGCCGACCGCATCAAATGGGGATGTCCTAAAATGTCTTATCACAACTACACCTGGACTTGCTATTGCGACAAACCTTGCAGTACAGCCAAGAAGGGACGTACAACATACACTTATGACAACATGGATTTTCGCATGTTTCCAGGTATTCAGCGTGGTTCTGAAGAATGGGTCGACACCTACAAGATTCGTGGTGTCATTGAACAAACAATAGGTCACTTGAAATCCAATATGTGCATTGCCGGTAGAAAAACCCGTAATCATCAAACAACAAAGGCTGATGTTTACATTGCTGCCATTGCCAGTTTGTTCACTGTAGTCATTGCTCATAAACTAAGTTGTCCACAATACATTCGCAGCATCAAGCCTCTTATTGCCTAATTTATCAACTATCACTCAGGCTTATTAAGGTGCGTCTAAAATGTTCTTTTTTTATTGAAATTGGCAAAAGTTATCCACATTTCTTGCTTTTGCATTTAACAACTACCTAATAAATATTATTTCAAACCCTTCAAAACTGGTAAATACTAAATGAAATAAAAAAACCCTCCCATTGGTAGGGAAGGTTATGTATACAAAAACCAGTCTACAAAAATAAATAATTTTGCAAACTTGAATTAATAGTCCTTCCCTGCCTTTTTTGACCAAGTCAAACGCAGCAGTACCTCATGGTTCATCGTCCATATCTCAGCTCCCGGGTTTATGGATTAGCCCCGTTCACGGCCCTGATATTTTCTCCCACATGAGGAAGGGCATTGCCCCGCGTTATGAAATTTTATATGATTTTTCATTATAATTTTGATTATCTACTTAATTATACCAGTATATAGTCAAAATTGCGTCAATTTTTTTATTTATCTTCTTGTTATAGTGGATATCCAATGCCTTCCTCTACAAGATCAAGGTCCACCTTGTACTTCTCCGTATTCCTATACTTGAAATATTTAAGGGACTGCTCCGGATAAAGAATATAAGAAAGGATGTCTTCCTCATATTCATAAAGATTGCCTATTTCCTTCTTCTTTGCTTTAATGTCAATGTCTTTGATTTCTATATCCTTTGATTCAAAGGTGTCTATCCTGTCAAGGAGTTCCCGGCTTATCTTTCCTTCGGGAGTTCCATAAAGACCTAAAAGATAGTTTTTAACTTCCTTGAAGAGAACCTTATATCTTTCATTGTTGATTATATTGAGTACTGCCTGGCTCCCTACTATCTGACTCGTAGGAGTTGCCAGCACTGGATATCCAAGATCTTTTCTTACCCTTGGTACTTCTTCCATTACTTCATCAAATTTGTCTTTTAGACCCATGCTGTCAAGCTGATATACGAGGTTTGAAATCATTCCACCTGGAATCTGGTGTTCAAGTACCGATGCATCCATTTGATATCTATCAACACTTATTTCCCTTTTTCTCTTCAACTTTGTAAGCATATGATTTGCTTCCCTTACGGCATCCATATCAAGATTGTGCGTATACTCAGTTCCCCTCAGTGATTCAATTATAGCTTCAAGAGGTGGTTGTGAGGGTCCTCCTGCAAAAGGAGCTATGGCACAGTCTACAGTTGAAACTCCAACATCAATGGCTTTCTGATAACACATTGCAGCCATATAGCTAGTACAGTGAGCATGAAACTGAACAGGAGTCTTTCCTGCCATCTTTACCAGTTCACTTAGAATTCTAGATGCATCTGAAGGATGCATTATTCCACTTGGGTCCTTAAGCGCTATTGAATCAACCTCCAATTCTAAAAGGCTTCTGCATGTCTTGGTATAGTGGTCAATATCATGAACTGGACTCTTAGTATAGAGTATGGCACCCTGTACATGTTTTCCGGTTCCCTTTGCAATTTCTATTGACTCCTTCATATTACCCACATCATTCAAAGCATCAAATATTCTGAAAATATCCATTCCATTTTGGGCAGATTTTTCAATAAACATTTTAACCACTTCAATTGGATAAGGCTTGTATCCAAGAAGATTTCTTCCTCTCAAGAGCATCTGTGTAGGTGTATTTGGAAGAGCTTTCTTGATTTTCCTGAGTCTTTCCCAAGGATCTTCATCCAAATATCTAAGGCAAACATCAAAGGTTGCTCCTCCCCAGACTTCCATGGATTTGAATCCTATTTTATCCATTACTTCTGCTACAGGCAGTATTTCATCGAGCCTAAGCCTGGCTGCTATTAAAGACTGCTGTCCGTCCCTAAATGTAGTTTCAGTGAAATTAATTAATTTACTCATATCTGCTCACTTTTAGTCCTTTCTATGTCCATTGAGGGAGTCGGAAAAAATTCTACTCCCTCAATGTCCTTTATTAACTCCTAATCTTATGTTTATCATTTACAAAAACTATATTTTTTATTCTTTCTGCTCTAATTATATTTTACAGGAAACTTATTATACTGTCCAATACCTCTATATTTGTT
>NZ_CEZJXU010000262.1:0-3651 GCF_983023055.1 Dethiosulfatibacter sp.
TTAACATTGTAGTGGACAACGGAGGAGAAGTAATTGATGTTACTGTTGATCATCCTTTCTATGGAGAATTCAACGGAAAGCTTATGATAAAATCAAGGCTTGACGTTAAAAACTTCTTATTTCAAATGGAAGAAAGCAATGCTGAGCCTTTGTCCAAAATGAATGATGGAATTCATTTACATAAAATAAAGGCTCCATCAAAGGAAATACTTGAAGAAATAAAAGAACAGCTTAAAAACAGGGGTTTTCTTGTAGAATAATAAAATCGAATTTAGGCACTGGAGGGTACTCCGGTGCTTTCTTATAGCTTAAGAAAGTTAAAATATGCATAACCCCTTGAAGTGTTGGTGTTATGCGGTTAAGGGAACTTTCTTTCGCATCTTAATAACCGCTTTGGTCACATGAAGCGTGACCTAGTTAACGCAGCAAAGCTGCTTTCTTGACACATTATTCGACCTTTTGTATGGTATATTCCGTGGAAAAAATAAAACACAACTCCCTACTCCGTCGGAACGAGAATCTTCTTCTTTGACAATGTGGATTCTCGAACCTCCAAGTCGAGACCTCGTTGTATTTTATTTTTGCCACTGGATACCGAAGTAGATTATCTGAGATGTTTAAAAAGAATTTACGTACAGAATATAAAGATATTAATAAAACGTATTTTAATTATGAGTAAATGTGGATTTTAACCTGTTGAAAAGGATAAATATAAAGGGTATAATGAATATAGAATAATTATGAAAATTACGTGTAATACGTTGGTAAATAAATAGTGACATAAAATTTAGGAGGAAGATTGAATGGCGGATAACAAAAAGAAACAAAATACACTAAACAAAGCTAATATTTTCGGAATAATCATCTTCGTGATGATAGTGGTTGGCATCAGTTCCTTCGGCAGCCTTATATCATTTGTATCGGACTATAAATGGTTCAGTGAAGTTGGTTATACAGGCACATTTTTGACTAAATTGAGAACCCAGTTTATTATAGGAGTTCCTCTTTTTATAGTGTTATCAGTAGTATTCAATTACTACCTGACATACCTTAAAAAGAAATATTTCAAAGAAATGAACCTGACAATAGATAAGGGCGATATGAAAAAAATAGGTCTTGGTATAAGACTTGGATCAGTTATTCTTGCATTTTTCTTTTCAATATCCGTTGTTTCATCAATGTGGTTTGAAATACTTGAATTTATCAATGGGCAGCTTTTTAATGTTGTTGATCCAATCTTCAGCCAGGATATAGGATTCTATGTATTTAAGCTTCCATTCATAAACGGCATACTTAATTTTCTAATGGCAATGTTGTTTATATTTATTGTAATAACTGTTGCATTCAATATGATAATATTCACTGCAAAAACTACAACCAGAATGCGTTCAGGTGAAAAGGTAATAGACTTTGAGGAATTAAGCCAAAAGAGAAAGTCTTTAAACGATACAATAGATAAAAAAACTATTACAAATATCATAAACCAGGTAGCATTTTTCGGAGCCGCCTTCCTTCTCATATTGGGAATAAGGTCATGGCTTAGATCCTACGACCTTCTGTATTCTGCAAGAGGAAAGGTTTACGGAGCTTCATATACAGACATAGCGGTATCACTTAAGCTATATAGAGTAATAGCAGTTGCTGCAATAGCAGGAGCAGTTACCTTCTTCATGGGAGCAAAGAAGAAGAATCTTGTACTTGCACTGGCAATGCCTGCAGTTTTAATAGTAATAACAATAGCAGGTGGTATCGTTGGAGGAGCCGTTGAGCAATTCATCGTTGAACCTGACCAGATATCAAAGGAAATGAAGTATATAGAATACAATATAGCATACACCCAGAAAGCCTATGGTCTTGAAGAGGTGAAGGAAGTGGAGTATCCTGTAAAATATGACCTTTCCAAGAAGGATATAAACTTTAACAGCGACATAATCAACAACATAAGGATAAACGACTACAGACCTATAGAGCAAGTATACAACCAGATTCAAGGTATAAGACCATACTATGTTTACAACGACGTTGACATAGACCGGTATACAATTGATGGAGAATACAAGCAGGTATTTCTATCAGCCAGGGAACTTGACCAGACAAAACTTGACTCTCAGGCACAGACATGGATCAACCAGGTACTTAAGTATACCCATGGTTACGGTTTTTCACTGTCTCCTGTAAATGATGTAACAACTGAAGGTCAGCCTATACTTTTAGTAAAGGATATACCTCCTACTACAACTACTGACTTGAAGATTACTCAACCTGAAATATATTTCGGAGAGATGACAAACAACTATGTAATAGTAAATTCAGGTGAAGAAGAATTCGACTATCCATCAGGTTCCGACAATGTAATGACATATTACGAGGGAAATGCAGGAATAGAGCTTTCAGGAATGAACAAGCTTCTTTTCACCATTAGACAGGGAAGTCTTAAAATATTAATTTCAAATAATGTAAATTCAGATAGTAGAATCATCCTTAATAGAAACATAATAGAAAGAGTTAATAAGATAGCTCCATTCCTTGAGTTTGGAACAGATCCATATTTAGTTGTAAACCAGGATGATGGAAAGCTATACTGGATAATAGAAGCATTTTCAACAAGTAACAAGTATCCTTATTCACAACCTATAGACGATTTTTCTTTTAACTATATTAGGAATCCAATAAAGGTTGTAATAGATGCATATAACGGAGATACCGATTTCTATATCACAGATGAAACAGATGCTCTTGCTTTAACATACAGAGAAATATTCCCTGATCTTTTTAAAACCCTTGATGAAATGCCTAAGGGAATTAGGGATCATATAAGATATGGACAGGAGTATTTCAATGTACAAGCTGAAATATACAGAACATACCATATGGAAAATCCAACAGTGTTCTTTGGAAGAGAGGACCTTTGGGAAATATCACAAGAAAAGTATATGGATGCAGTACAAAAAGTTGAATCAAACTATGTAATGTTTAAGTTGCCTGGCGAAGACGAAGTAGAATTTCTTCTTTCAGTACCTTATTCTCCAGTAGGAAAGAACAATATGACAGCACTGTTTGCAGCCAGAAACGACGGTGAAAACTATGGTGAGCTAGTTATTTACAGGTATTCGAAAAATGAGAACATACCAGGTACAAATATGATAGAATCAAGGATAGACCAGGATTCAGAGATTTCTCCACAACTTACACTTTGGTCACAGGAAGGGTCAAATGTATTGAGGGGTAACATACTGGTAATTCCTATAGAAGAATCACTTCTATACATAGAGCCTATATACCTTCAGGCAGACAATGAAAACAGTCTTCCTGAGATGAAGAAGGTAATAGCGGCATATGGAGATAATATAATCATGGAAGATACTCTTGAAATCGCATTGAACAAGCTATTCGGAGTTGACTACAATACCGGCGAAGACGGTTTAGGAATCCAGGACAAAACTATAAAGGACCTTATAATAGAAGCAAACGGCCTATATGAAAAAGCTGAAGAAGCATTGAAAAATGGTGAATGGACAGACTACGGCAGACATATAGACCAGCTTAAGAAGGTACTTACACAGCTTGAAATCATCGAAGGAATAGAGGTTGAACCGGAAGTAATCGAAGAAAACACCGTGGAAGAAAATACAGTAGAAGAAAATTCAACCA
>NZ_CEZJXU010000263.1:0-3647 GCF_983023055.1 Dethiosulfatibacter sp.
TCGTCTGTAATTACAAGGGTATCCTTCAACAGTGTCTTTGCATCTCCGTGAAACTTAATTCTGTAGCTGTTTCCTCTCTTTAGACGATTGGTTTTTCTTGATTCCACATCTGCAGGCGCGTTGTAGAGTATTTTTAGAAGGGAATATATACGTCTTGCGATTGCGGCATTTTCCGTTGAAAAATCTATGGAAATATTTCGTCTTCCTTTAAGTGAGATGGAACCGGTAGTTCTTATGAGTGCGGATAGCTCACTCAAGGCACAGCAGTTCTTTTCAATGTTTTTTCTACATATTTCGTTTTTTGCTATTGATGAAAAGGACATGTGACCACCTCTAATTGAGCTTGTGCTGGAAGAATTCTATATCTTCCACAGCATTGGATATTACTCTTCTTTCATCATCATATCTTGCAAGACTTATTGCCCTTTGAAAGGGATAGTATGCAGCAGATATGAATCCTTCGCTTTTTTGTGGTTTGCAGTTCATGTCTCTGGCCTTCATTATATACCAGTGAACCGTTTTTCTGATTTTAAGTTTTTTATTTGAATTCCTCATAAATTCATAGGAAATTTTATCAAGATATTTAATTACACTTACCTTGGCTCCACTTTCTTCATTGACTTCTCTTACAGCGGCGTGCATGAGTGTTTCGTCTTTTTCAACCCTTCCCTTTGGAAGAACGAAATCGCCGTTGAATTTGCGCAGAAGCAGTATGGAATTTCCGAAAAAGACTATTCCGCCAGCACTAACTTCTTCTATCATTAATTGTCTCCTCAGTTTGAAATAACAAGTATATCATAACAGTTAAAGCTTATATAATCAATAAAAACAATATTGGCTAAGATTAGTCATATAATAATAATTAAGACATTGTAAAATGATAATGCCGGAGAACCTCCCTTGTGCTATAATAAAATATCATATTATTAAGGAGTTTCTATGAGCAACAATAAATTTGTACATCTCCATGTCCATACTGAGTACAGTCTCCTTGACGGTGCTGCAAGGATAAGCAAGCTTGTGGAGAAGGCGTCACAGATGAATATGGACAGCATTGCCATTACTGACCATGGCAACATGCATGGAGTTGTCCAGTTCTACAAGGAAGCAAAAAAGAATAATATAAAGCCCATTCTGGGCTGTGAAGTATATATAGCGGAAAGAACCATGAATGACAAGGATCCTGTAAAGGATAAAAAACAGTATCATCTTGTACTTTTGGCTGAAAACCAGGAAGGATACAACAATCTTATAAAAATTGTATCAATGGGATATATTGATGGGTTCTATTACAAGCCCCGGGTAGACAAGGAAGTCCTTAAAAAACACAGCAAGGGAATAATTGCCCTTAGCGCCTGTATAGCAGGAGAAGTTCAGCAGCAGATTCTCAGGGGACCTTATGAAAAGGCTGTTGAAAAGGCAATGGAATATATCGATATTTTTGGACAGGGTAATTTCTTCCTGGAGCTTCAGGACCACGGTATAAGGGAGCAGAAGAAAATAAATGAAAACCTGGTGAAAATGTCCAAGGAATATAACCTGCCCCTTGTTATGACTAATGATGTCCACTATATTAACCGGGATGATGCAAAATTCCATGAAGTACTTCTCTGTATTCAAACAGGAAAAAACATGGATGATGAAGACAGAATGAAATTTCCATCAGACGAGTTTTATCTCAAAGACTATAATGAAATGGTGTCAATGTTTCCTGATCTAGAAGAGGCTGCTGAAAATACAGTGAGGATTGCAGAAAGGTGCAATGTGGAGCTGGATTTCGATACCATGCATCTCCCTGAATTTATCTCTCCTCAAGGATACAACAATACCACATATTTGGAGTATCTTTGTAATGAAGGAATTAAGGGAAGATATGAAGTAGTAACAGAAGAGATTCAAAAGAGACTGTCCTATGAACTGGGAGTTATAAAGGGGATGGGGTATGTTGATTATTTCCTCATTGTTTGGGACTTCATAAAATATGCCAAGGACAATAATATTATGGTAGGCCCTGGAAGAGGCTCTGCAGTTGGAAGTATAGTTTCATACGCTCTTAAGATTACAGATATAGATCCTTTGAAGTATGATCTGATCTTTGAAAGGTTTCTCAATCCTGAAAGGGTGTCCATGCCTGATATTGATATCGACTTTTGTTACGAAAGGCGAGAAGAAGTAATTGACTATGTAATTAGAAAGTACGGCAGTGATAGGGTTGCGCAGATAGTAACTTTTGGAACTATGGCTGCAAAGGGAGCTATAAGGGATGTTGGAAGAGCAATGAACATGGCCTATGGTGAGGTTGACTTTGTTGCGAAAAAAATCCCTGCAGAGCTAGGCATAACCATAAGAAGGGCTCTTGAAAAAAGCAGGGAGCTAAAGGATCTCTATGATGGAGAGGAAAAGATAAAGGACCTTATTGATATAGCAATGAAGGTTGAAGGTTTACCAAGACATACATCAACTCATGCGGCGGGAGTAGTTATATCAAAACTTCCGATTACTGAATATGTCCCTCTTTCAAAGAGTAAGGATGTAATTACAACACAGTACAATATGACTGAGCTTGAAGAACTTGGCCTTCTAAAGATGGATTTTTTAGGTCTTAGAACATTGACTGTAATCAGGGATGCAGTGGACCTGGTGAAGAAAAATACTGGAAAAAAAATAAGCTTCGCAAAATGTGAATATGATGATCCCCATGTATATGACATGTTTTCAAGAGGGGACACTCTTGGTATATTCCAGTTTGAAAGTTCGGGAATGAGAGCTGTTCTAAAGGAAATGAAACCTGACCATTTCGAAAACATTGTGGCAGCAAACGCCCTGTACAGACCGGGACCAATGCAGCAGATTCCAAAATATATAAACAATAAAAACAATAATTCGGAAATAGAATATATTAACGACAATTTAAAGGACATTCTCAATGTAACCTATGGATGCATGGTCTATCAGGAACAGGTAATGCAGATTGTAAGGGATATAGGTGGGTTTTCATTTGGAAGATCCGATCTTGTTAGAAGAGCAATGAGTAAGAAAAAGATGAAGATAATGGAGCAGGAAAGGCAGTACTTCATCTACGGCAAGGAAGACGAAGAAGGGAATCAGGAAATTACAGGAGCCATAAAAAATGGAATAGCTGAAAAGGATGCAAATGAAATATTCGACCTTATGATAGACTTTGCAAACTATGCTTTCAATAAATCCCATTCAGCGGCATATTCGGCTCTTGCCTACCAGACTGCTTGGCTTAAGAACTATTATTCCGTTGAGTTTATGGCTGCACAGATATCATCCATTATGAACAGTGCTGGTTCCGTTTCTATATATATAAGGGAATGCAGAAGGCTGGGAATAGAGGTTCTTCCTCCGGATATAAACGAGAGTGAATCAAAGTTTATTGTAAAAGACGGAAAAATCAGATTTGGTTTGGCTGCCGTTAAGAATGTGGGAGCAGGTGCAATAGACGAGATTGTAAAGGAAAGAGATTTAAAGGGAAGTTTCAACGATTTCACCGAATTTTGTCAGCGTGTCGATAGCAATGTAATGAATAAGAGACAGATGGAATCATTAATAAAATGTGGTGCATTCGATTCCTTGAACATAAGAAGATCCCAGCTAATAGCAGTATATGAAAATATAATTGA
>NZ_CEZJXU010000264.1:0-3611 GCF_983023055.1 Dethiosulfatibacter sp.
TTGTTCTTGTTGATATTAACATGAACCTCAGGTATTCCTTCCTCAAGAGATGTAGCTACCTCCCTTGTACCTTCAATCTGCATCATTATACCCTTAATTTCATTACTTATCTGCTCAAGGATTTCAATATCATTCCCCCTAATACTTACGCTGATTCCTCCGCCACCGAAGCCTCCTGCCATCATCATCGATGCCGAAGAAACTCCAATTTCAGCTCCTGCAATATCCTTTGATAGTTTTCTTACTTCATCTGCAACTTCAAAGGTTGATCTGTCTCTTTCTGAAGGATTCTTAAGCATTACTATCATTGATGCAATATTTCCCGAACTTCCTCCCATGGGACCCATGTTGCCTCCTGATCCTATGCTTGAGAATACATAGTCTACATCTGAGATTTCATAAAGAATACTTTCTATTTCTGTGACAACTGCTTCTGTTTCTGCAAGCTCTGCTCCAGTTGGAAGACTTACATCTATGTTCAGCTGTCCTTCATCTGTGCTTGGAAAAAATGAGGATCCTACAGTCACGAGAGAGGCCGCACTAGCAAAAAAGATTGCGATGCTCAGTACCACTACAATTATCCTGTGTCTCAATCCTGCCTTAAGTACTCTTTTGTATACCTTTCTTATCTTGTTTAGGAATCCTTTGTCAAGGTTTTCTCCCTCTTCCTCTGCATGAATGTCAAACTTGATGTTCTTTATTGTAAGAAGCTTTGATGACATCATTGGAATAAGTGTCAATGCAACTCCCAGTGAACTTATGAGTGCAAAGGTGATTGTCATTGCCAATTCCCTGAATATTGTAGATGTTATACCTTCAACAAATACTATTGGAAGGAACACCGCCACAGTTGTAAGTGTGGATGCAGTAACTGCTGCAGACACCTCATTTGCTCCTAGTACTGAGGATTCCTTTATGTTTAAACCCTCGGTCCTGTGCCTGAATATATTTTCAAGAACAACGATGGAGTTGTCTACAAGCATTCCTATTCCCAATGCCATACCTCCAAGAGTCATCATATTCATAGTAACACCTGAAAAGTACATGAGTATGAATGTTGATATTATGGAAATCGGTATTGTCAATGATATTATGACAGTAGATCTTATATTCCTTAGGAAAAGGAACAGTATAAGAACTGCCAGAAGTCCTCCCATAAGAGCACTCTGAATCATCCTGCTTATAGCCATATTAATAAAGTCGGCCTGGTCAAATACAGTCTTTATGACTATGTTTGGATATTCCTTTTCAAGCTTTTCTATCTCTTTGTGTACATTTCTACTGACATTTACCGTGTTTACACCAGACTGCTTCATTATTGATAGTTCCAGTGTATCAGTACCGTTAAACTTGGCTATGTTTGTTCTTTCGGTATTTACAAGATCAATTGTTCCAAGATCCTTAAGCTTGACTATTCCTCCTGTCATGAGAGGAATATTTGCATTTTTTATTTCATTAACGGATTCATATTCTCCAAGGGTTCTAACAGTTAGTGCCTTGTCCCCCTTGTAAACCTCTCCACCTGGAAGGTTCATATTGTCTCCTGCAAGAATCTGTGATATATATTCCGAGCTTAGTCCATATCCCCTTACCTTGTCCTCTGCAAGCTCGATTTCAACTTCTCTTTCGTAGCCTCCTAGAACGTCAACAGAAGCAACTCCTTCTATTCTCTCAATCCTTGCCTTAACAATATCTTCGGCTATATTTTGAGTTGTGAACAAGTCACCCTCGCTCTCTATTGTCATATAGAGTATAGGCATGGCATTTGGATCGAATTTGAAAACAGTAGGACTGCTTGAATCTTCCGGAAGATATCCTTTAACAAGGTCTATCTTCTCCCTCATTTCCAATGCAGCAAATTCCATGTCCGTACCGAAGTCGAACTGAAGTATTACTAGTGAACTTCCCTCCATGGAATATGACTGGATTGAATCTATGTTTTCAACTGTTGTTAGTACATCTTCCAAAGGCTTCGTTATAAGTGTTTCCATTTCCTCAGGACCTACTCCTGAATATGTTGTGGACACTACAGCAATTGGAAATTCAATTGAAGGCAGTAGATCTATGGGCAAAAGAGAAAGAGACACCGAACCCACAAGCATCACTATCATTATGATCATTACTATTGTAACGGGTCTTTTAACTGCAAATCTTGATAGCATTCCTACTCACCCCTTACAACTTTGACTTTTATTCCATCGCTAATATAATTCTGCCCCTTGGTGATTATCTTTTCGCCATCTTCCAGGCCGGATATTATCTCAACCATATATCCAGTATCAAGGCCTGTTTCAACTATTCTTTCAAAGACAACACCTTCTGATTCAACATAGACTATACTATTTCCATCCTTTTCAAGTACTGCATCTCCTGGAACTGAAATCACATCTTCCCTTAAGTCAGTATTAACTGTAATCTGTGCAAACATTCCAGCCTTTACCTTACCGTTGTTTTCAGCACTAATCTTTACTGGATAAAGATTGTTCATCATGTCAACTGAATCACTGACTGAAAGAATTACAGCCTCAGCATCTATATCTGCTGATTCAATTTGAAGATTCACCTTCTGTCCCTCGTATATTTTATTCACTATATTTTCAGGCACGTTGATTTCAATGACAACACTGTCAAGATCCATGATTATAACTGCAGCCTGTCCGTTTGAAGCCATTTCACCTGCTTCAATATTAACAGCTGTAACAGTACCAGAAATTGGAGCCTTTACATCAATATTATCAAGAGCGTCCATAGTCTGGTTGTATCCAAGTCTTGCCTGGTCAAGTCCTTTGGATGCAGCCTCAAGAGGCTTGTCTGAAGCGGCAAGCTCGGCCTGGTCGTACTGTGCTTTTGAAACCACACCTTCTGCGTAAAGCTCTTTGGTCCTTGCAAAGGAGTCCTTTGCCATGTTTATCTGCTCTTTGGTCATTTCATAACTTGCCAAGGCTCCGGAATAGGCTGCATAAGCCTGGTCAACCTGGTTCTGTATGTTTTCACCGTCAAGAATAAAGAGAAGCTGATCCTTTTCAACAGAGTCTCCCACTTTCACCTTCACCTCTTCGACTTCAGCCATGACCATAGGATTTACACTTACATCCTTGTCAGCAAAGACCTTTCCAGAAAAAGTATTTTCTATATAAAGCTCGTTTCTGTCAACTGTTTCAATCTCTACTGCTATATAGCTTTCCTCCACTTCTTCAACTTCTGCCTTGCCACCACATGCTGTCAACGCAAGGGCTAAAGCCAAGGTTAGAATTATCAAAATATGTTTCCTTTTCATATTAAATCTCCTAATTTATCATTCCGACCGACTGGTCAGTTCTTAAATGATAGCACATGTTCACAATTAATACAACCTACTCTATATCAACTTATTGTTTTATTTTCCTGAATTTCCTATAGCTTGATTTAATACCCATTTACTATTGTTTTTTTCGAGAATAGTGATAATATATATATATGCATTCTTTTGGGATGCTTAATTTCTAGGAGGTATTAAAATGGAAAACTTATTAAGATGTACCGCATGCGGATACGTTACTGAAAAAGACATGTTGGGAGATAAATGTCCCAAGTGTGGAGCTCCAAGGGAAAAATTCGAAGAATTAAGTGAA
>NZ_CEZJXU010000265.1:0-3579 GCF_983023055.1 Dethiosulfatibacter sp.
ATGCTTCTTTTTTGTAATCCACATAATCCTAGCGGAAGAGTATGGAATAGAAAAGAAATTGAAAAGATAGGAAATATATGTTTTAAATATGGAATTATGATTATATCTGATGATATTCATTGTGATATAGTTTACAGCCAAAGTAAATACCTTCCACTTATTAAACTTTCTGATCAGTTTAAAGAAATTACGATAATGTGCAGTGCCCCTAGCAAAACATTTAATATTGCAGGACTTGCTACATCTGTAATTATCATTCCAAATGAAAATATAAGAAATATTTTTAATGATGCTTTGGATAAATATGATTTATCAGACGGAAATGTTTTGGGAAATGTTGCTCTTGAAGCTGCTTATACTCATGGTGACCAGTGGCTTGATAATTTGCTTATACATCTTGAAGATAATAGGAATTTTGTTGTAGATTATTTTTTAGATTCAAATATTGAAATCTATCCAATCGTACCTGAAGGTAGTTTTATGATGCTTTTGGATATGAGCGCACTGAATATGTCAGATGAAGATATAAAGAATTTTCTCATATATAAAGCAGGAGTTCTTTTAAATCAGGGAGATACTTTTGGAGATAATACAGAATCATTTGTTAGGTTTAATTTTTCATGTTCAAGGGAAATTTTGAACGAAGGACTTAACCGAATTGCCAGTATATATGGCAGATAGATACGATTAAAACACTTTTGATTAATTTTAGTGTTTTGAATAAATAATTAAAAACTAAAGGAGGAACAAGAAGGACTAAACTGAATTGCCAGCATATGTAGCAAATAGATACGATTAAAACACAATTGATTAATTTTAGTGTTTTAAACAAATAATAAAAAACTTAAGGAGGAACAAGATGGATTTTGTAGGATTAATTAATACTCTTGTAGGATACTTGTGGGGATTTCCACTTCTAGCAGCACTTTTTGGGTCAGGAATTTACTTTACTATAAGAAGTGGATTTTGGCAATTTACTCATCTGGGATATGCAATTAAACAAATTGCCAATTCCTTGAAACCAAAAGATGATAATAGTGGAATGCTTTCATCTTTCGAGGCTGTTGCTACAGCTTTAGGATCAGCAGTTGGTGTTGGAAACATAGCTGGAGTGGCAAGTGCCATAGCATTAGGAGGCCCCGGAGCACTCTTTTGGATGTGGGTTTCAGCCTTAGTCGGTATGGCTACCAAGATGGTTGAAATTACACTAGCATTGCATTATAGAGAGAAAAATAAAAATGGTGATGCATTTGGTGGACCCACGTATTACATGGAAAAAGGATTTAAGGAGAAAAAGTATATTGGCTGGAAAGTTTTAGCTTCAGTATTTGGCTTTGGTATACTAAGTGATTATTTTCTTGGAATGTCTGCTTATACAGTTTCAGAAGCGGTATCTTCAGTATTTGGCATAAATCAAATTATGGTTGCTGCAGTATTTGCCATTGCTTTGACAGCGGTTGTTCTAGGAGGAATAAAAAGATTAGGGAAAGTTTTATCTATAGTTGTTCCTGTTATGTGTATTGCATATTTGATTGCAGGAATTACAATTATTCTTAAGGATGTAGCCTCTCTTCCAGCTACTTTTTCTTTAATATTCCAAAGTGCTTTAAAACCTTCTGCCGCTGTAGGTGGGTTTGCCGGTGCTAGCGTAGCACTTGCATTTAGAACAGGACTTGCAAGAGGTGTGTATTCTAATGAAGCTGGATGGGGCACTGCAGCAATGATACATTCAACTGCAAAGGTAGATCATCCTGTTGAACAGGGAGTAATGGGAGTTGTAGAAGTTTTTATAGATACACTAATTGTGTGTACAGTTACAGGACTTGTAATAATAAATACAGGCGCATGGTCTTCTGGACTTACAGCAGCTCCACTGGCAATTAAAGCATTTGAAATCGGTCTTGGTAGTGTAGGTCCGATGATATTGGTTCTTGCAATATTCCTGCTTGGTTGGACTTCTGTTACTGCAAAATATACTAATTATGAGATTGTATTGAGACATACATTTGGAGTCAATGAAAAAACTCTTAAAATAATACTTATGCTTTTCAGGTGTTGTGTAGCAATTCCTGGACTCATGCTCACTCTTATTAAAGTAAAATTTGATATATCTTCATCGGTAATATGGCTATTTGCAGATCTTGTAACGGGACTTCCAACACTAGTAAATATTATTGCACTTCTAATGCTTAGTGGGAAATTCTTTGAACTTTTAAAAGACTACAATGATAAGAATTTTGGAAAGCTTAAAGACAATGAGGAAAAGTCGTCAGTCAAACTTTTCTACGAAGATAAGGATGTTATATAAAAGAGAACAATAACTAGAGGCTGATTGGAAATAATGAAATTCAGCATCGAAGCAAACAAATAACAAAACCCGCTAGATATACAGCTTCATAGAAGTCTGAAATCCTAGCGGGTTTTGTTTGTGTGTATAGTCGATAGCGATACTGTCATCTTCTATAAAACCGATAGTTTGACCAATTGGGTAAGGGAGTTGTTGACAGCGTAAACAAGCTTGTCCTTTGGAAAAACCTTTAGAGAGTATAATACAACAGCCAGAATTCCTGGGAATTCTGGCTGTTTATATTCTTGTTTAATAAGTTTCAAATCTTTATTTTAGAGTCTAATTGTACCTTGCCATGAAGAACAGTTCGTCAACTTCAAGAGCTGCCTCTGTAAGCTTCTTGAATTGGTTCTGGTCGATTTCTGATGTCTTAATTATATAATATTCCCTGAAGTGGATTTCTTCCTCCATTACACCTTTGAAGATGTTTTCAATATTCTTGACAATTTCCTTGTCTTCGGAATGAATCCTTGCATAATACTTTCCTGAAAGAAGAGTTCCATCGTATTCAACAGACTTGTCGAAATCAGAAGGATAGCTTGCATGACTTCCTGTTGCGACATCGATGATGTCCTGAACCACTGCATTAGCTGTTGGGAATTTTCCAGCACCCTGTCCGTAGAACTTGAGGTTGCCAATTGTTTCGCCTGTCAGTGAAGCAATATTGAAGTTGTCGTTTACGCTTCCTGTTATTTCACCTTTTTCAAAAAGTACAGGTTCAACACTTGCGCAGTACTTCCCGTCTTTTTTCACTGAATTAGCAATCATCTTCAGTATAAGATCATTTTTCTTGTAATAGTCTATGTCGTCTTTTGTTACATTTCTTATACCGAATGAATAGATGTCCTCAAGGGAAACTATTGATTCATATGCAATTGAAGACAGTATACTGATTTTATTCTTAATGTCTCCGCCATCAATGTCAGCAGAAGGATCTGCCTCTGCATATCCTTTGCTTTGTGCAAGTCTTAGAATATTATCGAATTCAAAGTTGTTTTCATACATGTTATAAAGTATGAAGTTTGTTGTTCCATTTAGTATGCCGTCAAGTTCTGTAACCTGATCAATCCTCATAGCCTGCTTTAGAGACTTGATGATTGGAATTCCACCACCAACGCTTGCTTCATAAAGAAGTACAGCATTGTTTTCTTCTGCAAGCTTGTTGAAGTCATTAAGATGCTTTGCCACAACAGCCTTATTGGCAGTTACAACATGTTTTCCAGATGATAAAG
>NZ_CEZJXU010000266.1:0-3573 GCF_983023055.1 Dethiosulfatibacter sp.
ATACCGGCATATATTATTACAGCAACAATGGCGGCACCTGCCCTTGCTAAAATGGGAGTACCACCACTTGTATCGCATATGTTTGTATTCTACTTTGGAATGCTTGCAAACCTTACTCCACCAGTAGCACTGGCAGCCTTTGCAGGTGCGGGAATAGCAGGAGGAAACCCGGCAAAAACAGGTATACAGGCAGTCAAACTTGCATCGGCAGGATTCGTAGTACCTTATATATTTGCATTCTCACCTGCACTTTTGATGATAGATGCATCTCCGTTAACAATAGTAATAGCGGCAGCAACTGCAATAATAGGTGTAATATCACTTGGAGCTGCAGTTGAAGGATACATGCTTGATAGACTTTCAGCACTTTACAGAATTGGACTCTTTGCTTCGGCAATTCTTCTCATGATACCTGGAGTACCTACAGATATAATTGGACTTCTGATATTCCTTGGAGTTGTGACAGCACAGAAAATGACAAAGGGAAAACTTGTAGAAGCTTAAATTTCATATCTCCCCCCATAAAGACAGCCCTGAAGAATCATCTTCAGGGCTGTTTTGATTATCATCTGTTGCATATAAACCTTGAAATCAGTCCGTAGCCATTTATGCTCTCAGTAAATATGTTAATCCTGTCTCCGTCGGGAACCAGTTCATATAGGTTGTATTCCCTGTCCTTGAAGATAAATATGTGCTTGGCAAAGGCTGAAATACCATAGGGAAGAAGGGGCATTACCTGGTTTATTCCTCCGTAGGTAATATATCCATCTTCAATATAAACCTCGGTGCCTGTGGCATCTGGAACTCCTGCTCCGAAATTCTGAAACTTTGTCCTGTCTAAAACCATATTGTATTCATCATCTATTCTGAATATTTCTTCCCAGGGGGTCAGTTCAACTGAATGAATCCATTTCATGGTAAACTCATCTCCTGGTTCTATAGTGAAAAACAGAACTGTATTGCCTGTTTGATAATGTTCGAGAGTGAGAATGTCAACCTCGATAAAGAGAGGAACAAGAAGTATTGCAATAATTAGTATAATTGTAAGTATCTTTTTCAAATTATGCCTCCATGATTTTGGTTTGATGTTTTGATTTTGTCGTCATAGATGATACTCCATATTTATATAATAGTATTAATTCATTAAAGGGGCAATATATATTGGATATGTTGCAGTAATTTTTAATAAGGTACATAAAAATATAATGTAAATAATAGACTCAGAAGATTTTATCTTTCGGGTTTTGTTTATTTTTGTTGCCTAGGAAAACGTTTGAACCGCTGGTGAATCGATGAGTCGTCAGCGGTTCGATGATTGTTAAATCTTTAATAGCGTTGATTCAACGGTGTTGTGGGTTTTTTGATAATGAGGATGAGTATTATCGGACTCAAAGTAGGTAGGGTTAACTTTGTGGAAATTAAAAACGTTGACATTACTCGGTTTCATCCATTTAAAAAGTTTGGCACGGGAATTGCAATGATATAATTGAACTCAACAAAAGGGGTTAAAACATATAAAAACTATGAATTGTTTTGAAAGGAGTACAATGTATGAGACCGTTAGAAGGAATTAAAGTATTAGATTTTACTCAAGCTCACGCAGGAAGTTTGGCTACAATGATATTGGCAGACTTTGGTGCTGAAGTTGTTAAGATTGAAAGAGCAGGTGTTGGTGACCTGGCAAGATATTGGGCACCGTTCAAGGAAGGCAACAGTGCATATTATGCATACCTTAACAGAGGAAAGAAAAGCATAAGTTTGAATGCTTCAACAGATGAGGGAAAAGAAATAATTAAAAAGCTAGTAGCAGAAGCAGATGTTGTATGTGAAAACTTTAAATTTGGAAGTATGAAAAGACTGGGTCTTGATTATGAAGAATTAAAGAAAATTAATCCTACATTAATATATGCTGCATTGAATGGATTTGGACAGACAGGACCTTTTAAGGAAGTAATAGGACTTGACCTTCAACTTCAAGCAATGAGTGGACTTATGGATAGAACAGGATTTCCAGATGGAGCGCCTACAAAAGTTGGAGCAGCAATGGGAGACCAGTTCAGTGGAACATACCTTGCAATGGCAATAAACCTTGCATTGGTACATAGAAAGAAAACAGGTGAAGGACAGATGATAGACGTTGCAATACTTGACTCATTGTTCTCAATACTTGAAGCTGCACCAATGACCAAGTGTTTAAGAGGAAGCGTTCCACCAAGAGTTGGAAATTCTTATCCTTCAATATCACCATATGATGCACTAGAAACAAATGACGGATATGTTGCAGTTGGTATTTCTACAGACAGACAATGGCAGAAATTCTGTACGGCGTTGGGTGTTGAAGAACTTGCAAATGATCCTAGATATATTAACAACGAAAAAAGAGGCGACAACTACGAGTCTGGACTTAAGGAAGCTCTTGAGGCAGTAACAAAGAAAATGTCAAAATTCGACATTGAAGACAAGTTGAGAGAAGTAAGACTTGCTTGCGGAGCTGTTTATACAGTTAAGGAAGCAATGGGAACTGAACATGTTGCAGCAAGAGATATGCTTGTAGAAGTTGAAGACAAAGCTCTTGGAAAAATAAAGGTACCAGGTTTAGTAATAAAAATGGGAGAAACACCAGGAAAAATTACTACGGGATCACCTTTACTAGGAGAGCATACTGAGCTTTACTTGAACAAGATGGGATATTCTGCAGACCAGATTAAGGGACTTCAGGAAAACAAAATTATAGAAATATCATAAATATAAAGGAAGGAGAGAAACCATGAAAGTATTAGAAGGCGTTAAAGTAATAGATTTCACACAGGCATACAGTGGTCCTTTTTGCACTATGCAGCTTGCTGACTTCGGTGCTGAAGTAATAAAAATTGAAAGAAGAGGATCTGGAGATCAGTCACGTGAATGGACTCCAATAGTAGATGGAAACAGTGGATACTATGCTGCTATAAACAGAAATAAAAAGGGAGTTTCCCTTGATATAGCAGATGATGAGGGAAGAAAAGTAATACTTGACCTTGTTAAGGATGCAGATATAATTGTACAAAACTTCAAGGTAGGTACTCTTGATAAATTTGGTCTTGGATATGAAGACATGAAAAAAGTGAATCCGGAAATAATCTATGCTTCCATATCAGGATTTGGACAAACAGGTCCATTGAGCCACCTTGCAGCATATGATAACGTTGTTCAGGCAATGACTGGAATCATGGAAATGACTGGAGATCCTGATGGAATTCCAACAAAGGTTGGTCCTGCAATAGGAGACAACTTTACAGGTCTTCATATGGCAACAGCAATAACAATGGCATATTTTCACAAGCTTAATACAGGAAAAGGACAAGCTCTTGATGTTGCAATGTATGATGCAATATTCTCTATCCTTGAAAGTCCAATACTTTTTGAGACTGTTCTTGGAGAAACTAGTACTAGAACAGGAAATGCAGATCCAGCAACACTTGTACCTTATGATGTATACAAATGTAAGGATGGATATTTCTCAGCAGGTATAGCAAGTGATTCAGGATATCCAAAATTCTGCCACGCTATAAACATGCCTGAACTTATTGAAGA
>NZ_CEZJXU010000267.1:0-3559 GCF_983023055.1 Dethiosulfatibacter sp.
AAGCTTTCTTTTCCTATCCGGTTGACTGCCAGATAGGGGGAGTGGGGACATTGTCAATATAAATATACCCAAAGGGAATAATAATGAAACAATTTAAATGTTAACTTTCTGTAATATTTTCCCCTATTAGATGAACATTTCCTGCTCCCATAGTCATGATTATGTCACCTTTCCTGGAATGTGTTCTGAAATATTCTTCAGCCTCCTCAAAGGAACTGCAGTATATTGCTTTAGTATTGTTTCTATTGATACCTTCAACCAGGTCTTTCGAATGAACAATATCCAGATCCTTCTCCCGTGCTGCATAGATATCAACTACGAGTACTGTGTCTGCATCCGAGAATGCTTCTGAAAATTCTTTTAGCAGCGAGAAAGTCCTTGTATAGGTATGAGGCTGAAATACACATAAAACCCTTTTGTCGGTCATTTCACGGACTGTCTTAAGGGTTGTTTTTATTTCTGTTGGATGATGGGCATAATCATCAATTACAGATGCACCATTTAAAATTCCCTTGTATTGAAATCTTCTCTTTGTTCCGGTAAAGGATTGTATTCCTTCTATTATGTTTGAATTTTCAATATCCATAGCGTGAGCACAAGCAATGGCTGCTAGAGCATTATAAAGATTATGTTCTCCAGGAACTTTTAGTGAAACTTTGGATATTAAAGTGTCATCAATATGAAGGTCAAATGAGGGACAGGGAGTATAGGTTATATTGTCAGCCCATATGTTCGCCTTGTCTTTTATACCAAAGGTTCTGAGGTTACACGACAACTTATCAAAAAGGTGTTTTGAATTTCCACAGTCGCTGTTGTATACAAGGTATCCATTATCAGGAATCTTTGATCCAAATTCCAGAAATGCGGATTTTATATCATCAATATCCTTGTAGTAGTCGAGATGGTCCTCTTCTATGTTTAAAACAACTCCATAAAGAGGGTTGAATTTTACAAAACTTCTTTTATATTCACAGGCCTCAGTTAGAATTGTTTCATCATTTCCAATTCTAATATTGCCCTTTATAAGATCATATTCGCCACCTATTAATATGGTAGGATCTGAATCTCCTTTTAGAAGAATGCTTGACATGAATCCTGTAGTAGTAGTTTTGCCATGGGTTCCTGATATGGCCACAGGACTGTTGTAGTCATGCATGAGTTCTCCAAGAAAATCAGCTCTTTCAAGAAGTTTAATTCCGAGTTTTTCAGCCCTTATATATTCAGGGTTTTCGCTGTTTACAGCAGCTGTGAATACTACAAGGTTTTGGTTGTCTATGATTTTGTCATCATGTCCTTTTTGTATTACTGCACCAAGATTCTTCAGATGCTCTGTAAGGTTGGTTTCGTTTATGTCTGAGCCTGTTACTTTGCAGCCCCTGTTTAACATGATTTCGGCAAGTCCACTCATACTTATTCCACCAATGCCTATAAAATGTATATATTTGTAATTTTTCACGCTAACCTCCTCGTTTATATCCAAATTATTTTGTTCAAATAATTATAACAATAAATAAAGAGATTATAAAGGCTTAAGTATCAAATTTATTTAGTTGAGTTTTTTCTACAGTAAGCAGTATTTGGATGCTTAAATACCACAATACTTCCAGAGATTTTGTATATATTAATTTTCTAAGACAATAATAAAATATAAACTTGTGATTCACGAATTTTATATGTATAATATATATAAATATTCGTTAAGGAGTGAATGAATGAAGAAGTATAAAAGAAATCAAAGAGTAGGCGCTCTTATGAAAATTTTCACTGAAAGACCAAACCATGTGTTTTCATATAATTATTTTTCAGAGTTGTTCAATGCTGCAAAGTCAACTATAAGCGAAGATATAGTAATAGTAAGGGAACTAGTTGCTGACCTTGGTTTTGGAAGAATTGAAACCATTGCGGGTGCTGCAGGAGGAGTAATATATATTCCTAGTCTAAGTGAAAAAGATACAATAGCACTTTTAAGCGAGCTTTGTCTTGCATTTTCAAATCCAAACAGGATAATACCGGGAGGATATATCTATATGACGGATATTTTTAATTCGCCATATTATTCGTCTAATATAGCAAAAATTATAGCTTCAAAATATTCCAGCAAGGAAATTGATTATGTTGTTACTGTAGAAACAAAGGGAATACCCATAGCTCTTATGACTGCAAGGGAGCTTGATGTTCCTTTGGCTGTAATAAGAAGAAACAGCAAGGTTACTGAAGGATCTACTGTGAGTATAAACTATGTTTCAGGATCTACAAGGAAGATTGAATCCATGACACTTTCAAGAAGAGCTGTAAAGGATGGGTCCAAGGTTCTTGTAGTGGATGACTTCATGAAGGGTGGAGGTACTGCGAGAGGTATGATTGACCTTATGGCGGAGTTCAATGCCGAAGTAGTAGGCGTGTCAGTAGTAATTTCCACTTCGGAGCACAAGAACAAACTTGTAAAGGATTACAATACACTTCTTGTTCTTGAAGATGTGAACGAGGGTGAAAAAATTATAAAAATCAGGCCTTTTGACGAGGAAAACCTGGATATTTAATAAAAAAATAAAAAATAAATAAACATTTTTGCAATCTCATGAGATTTGTAGTAAAATATTAGTATGTTTGGACATAATATACCGGAGGTGGGAAACCATGGAAATCACAGATGTAAGAGTCAGAAAAATCAACTCTGAGGGGAAAATGAAAGCGATTGTTTCTGTCACTTTTGACGACTGTTTTGTAGTTCATGACATCAAGATCATTGAAGGACAAAGCGGACCTTTCATTGCAATGCCTAGTAGAAAGATGCCAGATGGTGAATTTAAGGATATTGCACATCCGATTAATTCACAAACAAGAAGTTCAATTCAAGAATCAGTATTCAAAGCTTATGAAGAGAAGCAGGCGGAAGATGAGGAATAATAATAATTAGTATCCGCGGAGGGTCTGTTTAAAGACCCTTTTTTATTGTCTAAAAAAGTTGAATATTTACTAAATTAATTGATAAGAACTATTGTTATTTCTCTCCATTAATATTATAATATGTTTTGGATTAAGGAAATACAGGAGATTTTAATGAATATATCAGTAATATTGGCTGCCGGAGAAGGCACTAGAATGAAATCCAAACTACCCAAGGTCCTACACAAGGTATGTGGAAAAGAACTTGTTAAATATGTTCTTGATGCATCTGATAAGGCTGGAATAGATAAGAAAATACTTATTTTGGGTCACGGCAAGGATAAAATAATGGATTCATTGGATGAATCTGATGTTCTTTTTGAGGAACAGCCCGTAGGTGATGAATTCCCTTACGGAACAGGATATGCTGTTATGCAGGCTGAAAAGCATATTAGTGACGAAGACATTGTAATTGTATTAAATGGAGATGTTCCAATGATAAGGGATGAAACCATTAAAAATTTCATGAATTATCACAATGAAGAGAAATGCTCCGCATCCGTCCTCACAGCTTTATTTGAAAATCCTTTCGGTTACGGAAGAATGGTAAGGGACGAAAAGGACGAGGTATCGTCCATAGTAGAACAAAAGGATGCTGATGAAAATACAAAAA
>NZ_CEZJXU010000268.1:0-3520 GCF_983023055.1 Dethiosulfatibacter sp.
TTTTTGGAATTTGTTTGGAATTTGCTGTTTTTCAGCAAATATCCTTTTGCGATAGCAGTTTAATAAAAATACTACTTATTCAGGAGACACTAATTACTAACAGTAGATAAAAATAGAGCCGATTTTGGCTCTATTTTATTGCATTCTCTTGTAGCTTTATTTTACTTGTTTGAGAAGTTGGATTTTATCTCAAGGAAATACTGTATATCGTTGAAATAGCGCAGCAGTATGGCCCTGTTCTCGAATTCCGCTCATGAGCCAGACCGTTGCAATTCCAATGATGAGGAGTGCGATTTCATTGACTAGAATTTCCAAACCCAGTGAATGCAAACTGTATATGTGGCTGACCAGAACCGTGCCTACCACAATGCCTTCGGAGGCGTTGAAATAGGTGGACATCGGTACGAATACAACCAAGAACAAGACAAGTGCGGGTAGATTGTGACCTGCAATGTGGAATATTACGAATGACAGAATCATTGCAAGTAATGAGGTTGTAATCCTTTTCAACCTTATTGTGTATGTCTGCTTTCTTGTATCGAAAATGCTGACCAGGCAGATGATTCCAGCCGTTGGACTGTACTTGAGTCCTGCTGTTTCTGCCAGGAATATGGACAATGCGACTCCCAGTACGGTTTTCAGTGACTTAAGAATAAGCTTTTTCAATGGTTCGCCTCCTGTGTTTGACCTGTTCCTGAATAGTGGAAAAGAGCCGAAAATCGGCTCTTTTCCATGTTTATCTTTGAATTTATTAATAGATCGTGCCTTGCGGCTACGAAGCCTGGCTTGACAATGTTTTGCTGTTTTTCTCCATATTATAAAGGATAATGCCTATTGCAGAGGAGAATATGCTAAGTGCTGCTGCTATGATATAAGCCGATGTGTAGCTTCCGAAAATGTCTACTACCTTTCCTGCCAGCAATGGACCTGCAACTCCGCCTATTCCCCAGGCTGAAAACAGTATTCCGTAGTTCAGACCGAAGTTTTTCTTTCCAAACATGTCGGAAATTGCCGAAGGATAAACTGCGAAGTTTCCTCCATAGGTGAAGGTTACTACTGCTGCTCCAAACATGAGTGAGGTAAAAGTGTTCAGTTTGCCAAAGAACAAGAATATTGCGCCTTGTGCAAGGGAAAGGATTACCATTGTTTTTGTCCTTCCAATCCTGTCTGAAAGGACTCCCGATATTGGTCTTCCAGTGGCGTTGAAAATTGCGGTTAGTGCAACCAGTATAAATCCTATGTTGCTTCCAAGCTGGATTGCTGCAATCTTTGAAAGGTGGCCTATTATCATTAGTCCCCCAAGTGCTCCCGATGCAAACATGATCCACAGCATGATGAATTCCTTTGTCTTTATAATGTCTTTCCATGACAAGTCCTTGGAAGTTGCTTCAGATGCTTTTCCTGCCTGGCTTTCCTTGTCAAATAGAAGCTGTGAAAGGGAAGTTACAAGTATTATGAATGCAATTCCAAGAATCCTGAATGATGTGAAAAGACCGAATTCCTTTATCATCCAGTTTGTAAGTGGAGCCATGTAGATTGTTGAAAGACCGAATCCACTTACCACTATTCCTGTTATAAGACCCTTCTTGCTGTCATCGAACCATTTAACAACAGATGGTGTAACTGCTGCATAGCCTATTCCTATTCCTGACCCTGTAAGCATTCCGAAGGTAATACACATTCCCTGTACACTTGTGAATATGCTTGAAAGTATGAATCCAGTTCCTGTTAGGATTCCTCCTATTGCTGCAATTTTTCTTCCGCCGAATTTGTCCTGGAGCTTTCCGGCCGGTATCATCATAAGTGCAAACATGAATATTGCCGTAGTGTATGGCAGTGAGGCACTTGTTTTAGTCCAACCTAGTGTTTCTGTAAGGTTCAGGGAGAATATACTCCATGAATATAATACTCCAAAGGACATGTTTATCATAAATCCTGCAATTAATGCAATTATACCTTTATTCTTCATACAATTATCCTCCTGCATGCATGGCTTTTTTCAAATCTTCCCTGAAAACGGGATGGGCTATATTGATTAATGCTTCTGCTCTTTGTTTCAGTGTCTTTCCTCTAAGATCAGCTACTCCGAATTCCGTCACAACATAATTTACATCATTTCTTGATGTTGTAACTGCAGATCCTTCGTCAAGGGTAGGTACTATTCTGGACACCTTGCCACCTTTTGCTGTTGAAGGTATTGCTATAATGGACTTTCCATCTGGACACATACTTGCTCCTCTGACAAAGTCAACCTGTCCGCCTACACCACTAAACTGTTTTGGGCCTATTGTTTCTGAGTTAATCTGACCCATAAGATCTAATTGAACACATGAATTAATTGAAACCATTTTACTGTTTTGACTCACAACTGAAGGATTATTTGTATAGTCTACCGGGTGCATTTCCAGTTCCGGATTATTGTGTGCAAAATCATAAAGTTTTTGTGTACCCATGAGGAAGGTTACTATCATCTTGCCTTTATTGATGCTCTTCTGGTCGTTTGTTATTACTCCAGCATTGAAAAGATCCACAACACCATCGGATATCATTTCAGAATGTATTCCAAGATCTTTTTTATCCTTAAGGAAAAGAAGTACTGCATCAGGGATTGAACCTATTCCTAGTTGAAGTGTTGAACCATCCTCTATGAGATCTGCACAGTTTTCGCCTATTATTCTTTCCAGATCCGTGATAGGTTTTGGCTCAAGTGTCGGCAGTTCATAGCTTGACTCAATGATATGGTCTATCTCAGATATATGGATGAAGGAATTTCCGTAGGTTTTTATCATCCTGTCATTTACTTCTGCTATTAGAACCTTAGCTTTCTTCGCAGCCA
The DNA here is from genome assembly GCF_983023055.1 of Dethiosulfatibacter sp. NCBI lineage: Bacteria > Bacillati > Bacillota > Tissierellia > Dethiosulfatibacter > Dethiosulfatibacter sp. The sequence goes on from NZ_CEZJXU010000268.1 coordinate 2,837, forward strand.
TCAATGAATAATCTACCGAAGTTCCAAGACTTACGAAACCATGCTCGTCAGGAGTGCTTACTGTAATCATTGCAACATCTACTGGCAGGTAGCCCTTTTCAAAAAGTCTTGGTACTTCGAAGAAAAAGCATGGTGTATAGTCAGAAAAACCATTGTGAAGACTTTTTCTAGTTGGTCCTCCCATGAATATGCCGTTGTGTCTGAAGTGGCCGTCCATATTCTCTGAGCAGTATTCTGATTTTCCCAGTGGAACCATATGTACTATTTCAACATTTCTTAGTTCTTCTTTTCTATTCATAAGTGCATCTACTAGTATTTGTGGTTCACCTACACAGTGACCCAATACTACTCTGTCGTTTGATTTTACGATTTTTACAGCTTCTTCAGCATTAGTTAATTTTGATTTATATAGATTTTTCATAACAGCTCCTTTATATTTGAAATGATTTTGGTTATAGAAAAAGGGCTTAAAGCCCTTTTAATCAGCCTGTAGAGGCCGGTGCGACATAGTCGCTGTGTTTCAGCTATGATTGAAACATCGCTGAATTGTTAGGTTAGTAATATTTGCCGTAACTGTTGGTACGGCCTAAGATTCAAAGGTATGGTTGGCCTATGAATCTTAAGTGATATATGTTCTGCATACATATAACCGAATTTAGTAGTTCTACTTCGTACTTTCTCCAC
>NZ_CEZJXU010000269.1:0-3517 GCF_983023055.1 Dethiosulfatibacter sp.
AGCCTTTTGAATCTTCTTTATTATTTCCCAATAATAATCAATGGATTCTTTGGTCAGAATAACCTGGAAGGCAAGGTATACAATTCGAAGAAAATAGAAGCTGCCAAAATAGCTCCAGTAGCCGTGCTTATTATTCTCATGACATTGACAGGACTATTTTCAAGTACCATACTTGAAATAATTTCGTCAAGTTTTATTTAGGAGGTATTGATGAAACTATTAATCTTGACACCAATAATCTTTCCCATATTAAGTGGGATTTATATTAGATTTTCAGACGAAAAAAAGATAAACAGGACTCTCATATCATCAGCATTTATTAATTTATTTTTGACTTTAATCTGTGTATTTTTAATTCATGATGAAAAGCTTACTATCCTAAAATTCAATGAGATCATTAATCTATATTTTCTGCCTGATGTTTTGGGTAAAATATTTGCAGTGCTAGTTTCAACACTATGGATATTTACAACCTTTTATTCCATAGATTATATGAGCCATGAAAAAAATCTTAGAAGCTATTCTATGTTTTTTATGATGACACAGGGAATCACACTTTCCATAGCATTTTCTGGTAATTTAATCACCCTTTATCTTTTTTACGAGCTTCTAACACTAGTAACCTTCCCACTGGTTATTCAAACTGGTACCGACAAGGCATTGCAAATAGGAAAGAAATATCTTATCTATTCTTTTGTTGGAGCAACTTTTGTTCTCTTCGGACTGATACTTCTGTATAGTCAGCTTGGAACTCTTGATTTCAAACCTGGTGGAATAGTTGGAAATCTTGAAAACATAGACAACAACTACTACCTCATGGTATACCTATTGCTATTCCTGGGACTTGGTGTAAAAGCTGCACTTGTTCCTTTTCATTCATGGCTTCCTGCTGCGATGGTAGCACCAACTCCAGTTAGTGCACTTCTTCATGCCGTTGCAGTTGTAAAGTCGGGAATATTCTCACTTATGAGAATGACCTATTATGTACTTGGCTGGGAGCTTATTGAAAAGATAGGAGGAAACAAATACACTCTTATACTGGTGCTTGTTTCAATATTGATGGGATCATTTCTTGCAATGAGCCGAAAAAACCTTAAGAAGAGACTGGCTTATTCAACCATCAGTCAGCTTGGATATATAATGCTTGGTCTTGTAGTATTTGATAAGAGTTCATTTACAGGAGGCATACTTCACATGATCTTCCATGCAACAACTAAGATAACACTATTCTTCTGTGTAGGAGCCATTATGCATTACGAACATAAAACAGAGCTTGATGAAATAGAGGGCATAGGAAAAAGAATGCCTATAACAATGACTTGTTTTACAATTTCATCAATCTGTCTTATAGGAATTCCACCTATGAATGGGTTTGTAAGCAAGTGGTACCTTGCTATTGGAGGTTTGGAAACAGGTAATTTCGTCGTACCTATAATGCTGCTACTTAGTGCACTTTTGACTGCTGGATATCTAATACCAATAGTCAGTACAGCCTTTTTTAGAGGTGCACCATCAACAGAAGTTGAAATAAAAGAGCCAGGCAATTTCATGCTTGTTCCAATAGTAATTCTAACCGCAATCAATGTAATAGTAGGAATTATGCCTAATTTGCTGATAAATATCATAGACCAGGCTTCAAAATTATTGTTTTAAAGGAGATATTCATGGAAAAACTCTTGCTTTTTATACTACTATTTCCATTTATTGGAAGCGTAGTTACATATGTTCTAGGCAATAGGAACAACAACATAAGAAATTTTTTAAATACAATAATAACCTTGATAAACCTGGTTGTCATAATATATATGTATCCTACTGTAATCGAGTCCCCGATTGAGTATAGTATTCCTTATATTATGGGTACAGGTCTTCATCTCAAGCTTGATATATTCAGATACATGTTCGTTTTCATTACAGCCTTCGTATGGTTCATTATCAATGTTTATTCAAGCCAGTATCTAATCAACTATATACATAGAAATAGATACTACTTTTTCTTCATGGTAACCTATGCAAGCACTATAGGAATATTCATTTCAGAAAATCTGGTTAACCTATTCACGTTTTTCGAAATCATGTCCTTTGCTTCGTATCCTCTAATCATTCATGATGAAAACGAGGAAGCCCACAAGGCCGGAGCTACATACATGGCCATGGCTGTAGCAGGAGGATTGATACTTCTTATGGGTATATTTGTACTTTATTCCTATACGAATTCATTGGACATTGACTATATAGGAGAAGTACTGCCTACCATAGGAGCTATGAAATATCTTATTAGTGCACTTATGATAATAGGCTTTGGTGTCAAGGCTGGTATGGTTCCACTTCACATATGGCTGCCAAAGGCCCATCCTGCAGCACCTACTCCTGCAAGCGCCGTGCTTTCAGGTATACTTGTAAAGACAGGTATTTTTGGAATTATAATCACTAGCGTATTCCTTATGGACGGAGACATATATATTTCCTATGCACTGATTTTTTCAGGTCTTCTCAACATGTCCATTGGAGGATATTTAGCACTGTTCCAGATAAACATAAAGAAAACACTGGCATACAGCTCAATGAGTCAACTTGGCTATATAATTCTTGGAGTAGGCCTTATGGGAGCAATGGGAGAACACAATACCCTTGCAGTTTTCGGCACCCTCTTCCATATATTCAACCATGCAATCTTCAAGGTAATGCTTTTCATGGGTGTAGGAATAATCTATATGATTACACACAAACTTAATATCAACGAAATATACGGTTTTGGATCATTCAAACCAATGCTTAAGCTCACTTTTTTCATAGGCTTCTGTGCAATAATCGGCCTACCTGGATTCAATGGTTTCACAAGCAAGACAATAATCCATCATGCACTTGCTGAAGCACTCCAACATACAAACCCAGTTCTTGCATATGGAGGAGAATTCATTTTTTATCTCAGTAGTGCCTTTACAACGGCATATCTTCTAAAGCTATACATAGCACTGTTTGTTGAAAACAATAGCAGATATTATGCATCCTACAGTAGATATATAAATAAAAGAGCCATGTTTCCAATGGTTATATCAGCTGCACTTATTATTATAATAGGTATAAAGCCTGGAATATTTTTTACCTATTTTGGCGATATATACAAGGTTTTCGGAATTCACATGGAGGAAATGGAACACTTCCACTACTTTACATTTGGAAATATACTTTCATCTATAATAACAATAGGATTAGGTATATTAATATACACCCAGTTTGTTCTTAAAAAGCTGGTTGTACCTGTGGAAGGAAGGAAAAGACCGGATTTTTTCAATCCTGCAACGGAATGGTTTTCAATCGAGAACAATGTGTATGTGCCGGTTCTAACTGTTACATATAAGATATTTAATACTATCCTGAAAGGAATAGATGATATTCTCCTATACTCCGTAAAGGGCATAGGAAAGACGGCCAAATATTTGTCAAATATTGAATTCATGGAGGAGAATCCTCCAATGAAGAGACTTGAGATAATGCTTTCTTCTCTTAGAAGCAA
>NZ_CEZJXU010000270.1:0-2541 GCF_983023055.1 Dethiosulfatibacter sp.
TATTTGGATGGGTTTTGTTTGCTTTTGAAAGTGTTCATGAGCAACTTGTGGTATTAAAAGGAATGATAGGATTTGATACAGAGTTGATAAATAATGAAGTGATTTTTTATTTAAACGAATATAGTGTTGTAATGATTTTGGGATTAATTTGTTCGTTTATGGGCACATTTAAGTGGAATATTCCAAAGCAAGTAAAAACTGCGTGTTATCTGGCTGTGCTGGTGGCATCAGTTGGATTCATTGCTGACGGTTCCTACAGCCCGTTTATATATTTCAGATTCTAGGAGGTTGAAAAGGATTAATATTATAAGGAAAAATATGGTTGGTTCAATATTTATATTCGTCATTTCGACTTTTATGATACTGAATATATTGATTGTAGATTTGGAAATGAGTGAAAGGGAAAACAGATATCTTCAAATGTTCCCTGAAATAACTTTGGAAGGATTTCTTAGTGGCAAGCTTTCCGGTGAACTGTATGATTACGCTGATGACCAGTTTGGATTAAAGGACATGTTTGTAAGCGTTAAATCATTTGTTAATTACAATTTTTTCAAAAAAAATCTTAACAACGGCATATACAGATATGAGGGACTGCTGGTTGAATTCATGGACGTGATCAAGTATGGCAAGCTTGACTTGTTTAGATCCAATATAGATAAGATCAGGAAAATAATCGGAAGTGATTTTGTAACTGTATTGGTACCGGATAAAAGTATGTATCTTCCGGATGAAATGCTGAAAATCGATTATTCTGATGTTCTGGAATATTTGGATATGGAAATACTTGATATCTATGAAATCCTTTCTATGGACGACTACTATTCGACTGATCTTCACTGGAATCATGATGGTGCATACAATGCCTACGAGAGAATTATTGAAAAACTTACCGGTGATACTCCTATCGAGGTTGACTTTGAAAAATTAAATGACTACTTCAAGGGATATTACAGCAATAAGGCAATGGATTTGGATATTAGGGATGAGATATATGCCGGCTATAACGAGATTATAGAGGGTTTGAAAATATCGTATACTGATGATCTGGAAAATTATTATGAAAAGACTGGACCATATTTCTTGGAGCAGCTTGATGGCGATGACAAATATGACGTTTATTTAAATGGCAACCATCCCATACTTACAATAACAAACGAGTCGTGTGACAACGATAGTGAGTTGATAATTTTCAAGGATTCATATGCAAATTCCATCGCTCCTTTTCTGGCAATGCACTATAGCAAGGTGACCATGGTCGACCTTAGAATTGTAAACCTGGAAAGAATAGTAAATGATTTGAATGATGATGCGGATATTTTGTGCTTATACGGATATAAAACAGTACAGGACGGCGCAATAATGAACTAAAATAGTCCAACAGATTGATATACATAAATCTGTTGGACCATTTTATATGCTAAAACAAGTATTGAATAAATATGTAAAAGTTCTAAAATCTAATAGAGCCTATTTTAAATCCATGTATAGTTAAGAACTATATAAAGAACATAAATTCCAGCAAGAAAGATTCCTTCCTTGGTAGTGATGGTGTCTTTTTTATTTTTTGCGAATAGTCTGAATGCTGTTAGTATTATCATCATGGCAGGGAATTGAAGTTTGTAGAAGTTCAGAGGAACTCTTAGTCCTTCGGATGTTACAGCCGCTGCGCTTCCTACAACGAAGAGTACATTCAGTATGTCTGCCCCTATGATATTTCCAATTGCAAGTTCTCCGTGACCCTTTCTGACGGCTGTTACAGCAGTCATGAGTTCTGGAAGACTTGTTCCAAAGGCTACAAGGGTTGCCGCGATTACAGATTGAGGGATTCCCGCTCTTATGGCTGTTATTTCAACTGCTGGTATGAGTACTTTAGATGAAAGTATTACAAGAGCTACACCCACTGCAAGCTTCATAAGCTGAACATAGACAGGTCTTTCATCTTCCTCGAAGGATTCTTCTCCCGGTGAGGACATAGTCCTTGACCATTTAATAGAGTAGTAGATATAGGCTGCCAGTAATGCAAGGAAGACCCATCCCATCCACTGATGTATCACTCCGCCGCCTACCTTTGAAAAGAATGGAAGACTTACAACGGTAAGAAGGATTCCTGCAAGGTACTGTATTCGTCCTTGTCTGTCGATTGTGTTTTTGTCAACGGGAAGTACTCCTATTATTGCAGCTATACCTATTATAAGGCCTGTGTCTGCAATGATTGACCCTACTGCATTTCCAAGGGCCAGGTCCGGGTTGCCGTTTATTGCGGCAAGAACAGAAACTGTTGCTTCTGGCAAAGTTGTACCAAGAGATACGATTGTGGCTCCGATTATGAGCTTTGGAACACCCCAATGCACTGAAAGGCTTACTGCTTCATCCACCAGTATGTCTGCACCCTTGCTCAGTGTGAAAAGCGTGAATGCTATGACAGCCAATACGGCAATTGTAGGTAGTGTTGTTAGAAAATGATGAACCATAATATCCATAAAATACCTTCTTTCTGCAGGGTAGTTAACAAGAAAGTAGCTACGCTGCGTTAAATAG
>NZ_CEZJXU010000270.1:2565-3516 GCF_983023055.1 Dethiosulfatibacter sp.
CAAAGCATTTATTAAGATGCGAAAGAAAGTTACCTTAATCGAATAACACAAACGCTTACGGTGTTATGCATATTTTAACTTTCTTAAGCTATAAAAAAACCCTGCAATTCTCTTGTGAAAATTGCAGAGTCTCACTTAGCGTGGTTAATTGCCATCAAAGCCGGGAAATATTTTTCCGTAATGACGACTTTGATTCCATAAGGATAGTTACTCCCTCTTGCGATTTAAAGTATATTCTAGGGATAATAATTTGTCAAGCCTTAAGGTGTATTATATGATATAATTAGTATTATTTTTGAAGTTAATTTTTATGGAGGTATTTTATGGAAAGAAAATATATTTTCGGGCATAGAAATCCCGATACTGACAGTGTGACTTCTGCAGTAGCACTTTCGTATTTAAAGAACAGCCTATTGGAAAATACAGTTCCAAAGGTTCTTGGTGATGTTAATAAGGAAACAAAATATATATTTGATTACTTCAATATGGATGTGCCTGAAAAACTTGATAATGTTAAAATTCAGATCAAGGACCTGGATTATGATGAAATCGAATCCTTGCCAGAGGGAAGATCCATATATTCTGCATACAACTATATGAATGACAACAGAATCAGAACTCTTCCTGTAACTGGAGAGGATGGTAAATTAAAGGGAATAATCACCATGAAGGATATAGCAATGAACCATATATTCAGCGAGAACATGGCAATAGATTCAACCTACGAAAATATGCTAGATACACTTGATGGGACGGCTTTGAGTAGGGCAAAGGACATAATAAAAGGAAGTATAACTGTAACTGCATACCATACTTCAACCATAATGAAAGACAATATTCTTGACAATGATTCCATAGTTATTGTGGGAGACAGATATGAAATAATAAGTCATGCAGTGGACATGGGCGTCGAGCTTATAATAGTGACTGGAGGAAGGCATACTCCTGAAG
>NZ_CEZJXU010000271.1:0-3484 GCF_983023055.1 Dethiosulfatibacter sp.
CAGGAGATAGCAAACTATATACGACTTGATGCTTGGACTGATGTTAGGGCAGACACTAGCGTTAACGGAGGAATAACTCCAATGAGAAAGATAATGAACTTGGCTGAGGCGAATTTCATGAGATGTGAAGTACAGTCTTGGGGAAATACTATCCAGATGGCGGCAAATCTTCATATAATGCTTTCACACAACAATTGCACATATTTTGAACATGCATATCCTCATGATACTCATGACCTTGGCGCAGTTGAACCATTTGATATTGATTCTGATGGATATATCCATGCTCCAAAGGGCTATGGGTTGGGCGTGGATCTCGACTGGGATGTTGTTGAGAAGTATAAGCTCAGATATAAGTGTATTGAAAATGAAGAAATAATTAAAAAGGTGGGTTAAATTTAAAAAATGATTGAAGAATGAAGAAGATATATGTGACATATGAAATACCAGACAGACAATTGCTTGCATTGGAAGATAGATATGAAATCATTATGAACAAGAGCGGGGAAGTAATGGCGAAAGAAGCCCTCATAAATGCTGTAGGCGAGGTAGATGCTGTTATTGCCATGTATGACAACGACTTCGACAATGAAGTAATTGACAGTATGAAGAATGTTAAGATCATTGCCAGCTATGGAGCAGGATACAATAATATAGACTATGAACATGCTGCACAAAAAGATATTGTTGTATCCAATACGCCAGGTGTGTTAACGGATGTTACGGCAAATCTTGCGTTCGGGTTGCTGATGTCAACAGCAAGAAGAATAACGGAATCAGATAAATGCATACGTAGCGGTGGTTTCAAGGGTTGGACTCCGGAATGGTTTGTAGGTCAAGAAATCACAGGTAAAACAATCGGTATAATAGGTGCCGGGCTTGATGTGTTTGAGAATGAGCCAGAAGTGGAACCAGAACTCCTTGAGATGGATAATGTAGTGATGTCTGCTCATATAGGTGGGTCAACAATTGATACAGTGGAGAATATGACTCGGATTTGCCTAGAGAATATTGTTGAGGTATTTGAAGGGAAGAGTGCACCGAATAAAATTAATTAAAGTCAAAGTCCGTTTTATTATCAATACTGCACCAAGCAACTATGAATCCGCAAAATAAAAAAGAGAGTCACTGTTGACCAGGGTAGTCAATTGTGACTCTCTCTTTCACTACATTCTATTGTTTATTCCTTATCATTATTAATAAAAACCATATAATCTCCTCATAAACATTCTTCTATTTTGCTCAAAAACCAGCATTTATACGGTATTATGTTCAATTCTATTTATAGCCTATAATATTTTTTGTACTGATTTCCCTCAAAGTTTTACATCCTGTTAAAATCATAGCTCTATATAATTCGTTTTTCATGCTTCCTAGTATTGTTTCAACCCCCTCTTTACCACCTCCAACTGCGCCAATTATTATGGGACGACCTATAAGCACAATATCTGCTCCAAGCGCAAGATACTTGTAAATATCTACCCCAGATCTTACTCCACTGTCTGCCATAATAATAATTTTACCTTTCACTTTATCAGAAATACTTTCCAAAACCTCGGCAACACCTGCTACTCCATCTAATACTCTTCCTCCGTGATTAGAAACCACAATACCTTTAGCTCCTACCTCAACCACTATCTCCGCCTCTTTAACAGTCATAATTCCTTTTAGAATAACTGGCAATTCAGTTGATTTAATAATTTGTTCAAGCATCTTTCTATTTAAAGGTCCAACCGGTTGCCCACTTAAAGCCATAGTAGTTATTCCCGATCCATCTACATCAATAGCTATAGCTGTAGCATTTGATTTTTCCGCCATTCTGATTCTTTCAATAATTGAATCTACATCTCTAGGTTTTATTGTTGGTATGCCTTTTCCTACATTATCAATTGCAGTAAGTCCATGCTTATAACATTCATAATCAGCCGTATCTCCGGTCATTGCCAATAAATTCATATCATTAGCAGCTGATGCAGTGAGTTCAATAAAATTTGACTCCTCAAGATAACCTCCAAAATTGATAGAGCTTCCATTAATTGGAGCAGTCATTATTGGAGCCGATAATTTATTACCCCAAATATCGATGTTCATAACAGGATCTGTGGCATCATGTAAAGTGCTTAATTTAAGCTTTATTTTCTTTAGGGCTTCAATATTGTTTATAAAACTTTGTCCAGTACCTGCTCCGCCCATACCTGGTACTTCTCCAGCACATGCTATGCCATTGCAGATTTTGCAGACTTTACAAGTGCCTGCAAATCTTTTTTTTGCATTTTCTCTTACTTCAGTTACTTTCATATTTTCTCCTAATCATTTTTATTTTACATTACTAAAAATTCAAGAGACATATTAGCAATCAGGACTAAATAAAAAGCGAGTTGTCAATTATGCATGACAACTCAGCTAATTAAAATCTCTAGTCAAGCTTCTCATAGAAGTTATGACTTTTGTATAAATTATTTGGATATGTTTTTAGCTGATTCAGGGTTGCATAAATTGTCGTTGTATTCATCTATTTCCCTTATTGACATGTCGCCAAATGTCTTGTGCATGCCCTTGATGGTGCCGTAGAGTGAAACTATGATAACTACAACCATTGGGAATGAAACAACATACGCTACACTTTTTATTGCGTTAAGATCTGCTTTTGCATATGTTAGAATTATTGGGAAAACTACAAGTGCTACGCACCAGTACATTTTAAGTTTTGTACTTGGGTTCCCGTTTTCATCTAGTCTCTTCTGAGTTACTCCTGCTAGTGTGAATGCAGATCCGTCAAGTGATGTAGCCATGAACAGGATTGCAACTATTGCAAACAGTGACATCATAACAGGGGCCATAGGAAGTGTTTTCAATACCTGTACTATTAAATTGTTTGCACTGGTTGTCTGCATAAGTTCTACACAATTCAGTTTTCCTGTGAGTTCAAGATTCATCGTATAAGAACTTGTAATCATGAACATCAGCATACTTCCACCGCCGCCGCCAAGCATTGTAAGCATAAGAATGTCCTTCAAACGATGTCCTTTTGCAATCTTTGCAATGAATATTCCCGTGAAAGGAGCGAATGTGAACCAGTAAGCAAGATAAAAAATAGTCCATCCTTGTGGAAAGCCGCCATTTGAAATAGGATCGGTATTGAATCCGAAACTAAAAAATTCTCTAATGTATAATCCGACGCCGTTAGTAAAGAAATTCATTGCAAAAACCTTGTTTGAAGCTAAAAATACTATGACTAAAAATAGTATGCAGCCATAAATATTTAAACTGCTGATTCGTGCCATTCCTTTCTCAAGACCTACAAACGAACTTGCGATAAATACTACTGCAATTGCAGCAATAACCATCATGTCCATTCCGAATGAGCGGGTAACACCAGTCAAGTCGGAGAGTATAGAAGAAATCATAGGAATTGACAATCCCAGTGTTACACTTAAAGCTCCCATGGTTACTACAACAAACAGGATATCGATTATTTTACGCA
>NZ_CEZJXU010000272.1:0-3475 GCF_983023055.1 Dethiosulfatibacter sp.
ATTATGCTTCTTGATATGTCTGTTCCCGGAAGCTGATATTTTATCGTTTCCTTGATTCTTCCTCCAAGGATTTCAAAAGCCTTTGCGGACTCCTCTATTTCCTTTTCCACATCTCCGCTTTTCATGGATATGAAGCATCCTCCCACCTTTACAAATGGGATGCAGTATTCTGAAAGTATGTTAAGAGGTGCAACTGCCCTTGAAATGGAAAGGTCATATTGTTCCCTGTATTCATCATTACTACCATAATCCTCGGCCCTTCCATGTATCATATCAACATTTTCAAGTCCCAGTACTTCAACTACTTCCTCAAGAAATATTATTCTCTTGTTGAGACTATCAAGAAGTGTTACTTCCATTCCATCATTGATTATTTTGAGAGGTATTCCTGGAAATCCCCCTCCCGTACCTATATCTATCATCTTATTTACTTTGTCCATATCAAAATAATTTTTCACTATGATACTGTCTACAAAATGCTTCATATATATTTCTTCATCTTCAGTTATAGAAGTAATATTTATCTTCTTGTTCCATTCCTGTATCATATTTTTATATATTACGAAATTTTCCAACTGTTCCGAAGTGCATTCCAGATTAGCTGATTTCAGTATTTTTTCAAGACTATTACTCATGATTTTTTTTCATCCTTTTCTGCTGCTCCAGATATATTACCAGAACATTTACATCGGCAGGAGAAACTCCTGATATCCTTGAAGCCTGTCCGAGGGAGTCTGGTCTTATCTTTGAAAGTTTCTGTCTTGCTTCTATCCTTAGTCCCTTGACCTCTTCGTACTCTATGCTTTCAGGAATATTCTTGTATTCCATCCTCTTGAACTGTTCAATTTGTCTGAATTGCTTCTTAATATATCCTTCGTACTTTATCTGTATCTCAATCTGTCTTCTTACAACCTTGTCCACTTCAGGTCTATCAGGATCAATTTCCCTTAAATCATCATACCTAATTTCGGGTCTTTTTAAAAGATCATACATGGATGTTGGGATTTTTAGTGGTACAGTATTTAGTTTTTCCAAAAGCGCCTTTACCTGGGCATTTGGGTTCACTATTTTTTTCATTACTCGTGTTTTTTCAACGTCTATACTGTTTTTCTTTTCTATAAACTTCTTGTATCTTTCCAGTGTAACAAGTCCTGCCTTGTATCCTTTTTCGGTAAGTCTCAAATCCGCATTGTCCTGTCTTAGTACCAGTCTGTATTCGGCCCTTGATGTCATCATTCTATAAGGCTCGTTTGTTCCCTTGGTAACAAGATCATCAATAAGAACTCCTATATAGGCTTCCGATCTGTCAAGAATCATAGGGTCCTTGCCGTTTTGCTTAAGAACTGCGTTTATTCCAGCAATAATTCCTTGTCCCGCTGCCTCTTCATATCCTGAGCTGCCGTTTATCTGTCCGGCAAAGAACAGATTCTCTATACTTTTGATCTCAAGATTTCTCTTCAGCTGTGTAGGGTCTATGCAGTCGTATTCTATTGCATAGGCTGGCCTCATGATTTTACAATTTTCCATTCCTTCAATAGTCCTGTACATTGCAATCTGAATCTCTTCAGGAAGAGAAGTTGAAAATCCCTGTATATACATTTCCTTTGTATCCAAACCTTCAGGTTCAACAAATACCTGATGCTTTGGCTTATCAGAAAATCTAACCACCTTGTCCTCCATTGAAGGGCAATATCTTGGGCCTACACCTTCCATCTTTCCCGCATACATAGGAGACCTTGAAAGGTTATCCCTTATGATCTCGTGGGTTTTTTCATTGGTATAGCAAAGGTAACATAGCACCTGGTCTATTTCTATTTTATCATTCATGAAAGAAAAAGGAATTACTTCCGCATCTCCCTCCTGAATCTCCATTTTATTTAAATCTATTGAATCCTTATGTACCCTGGCAGGAGTTCCAGTCTTAAATCTTTTCAAAACTATTCCGTTTTCAATAAGTGAAGCTGAGAGCTCGTTTGCAGGGAAAAGACCTCCTGGTCCACCCTCGTAGCTCACCTCTCCCATATAAATTTTTCCCTTAAGGTAGGTTCCCGTACAAAGTATTGCAGATTCTGTCTCATAGTAGGCTCCCGACTTTGTATTAACACCTACAACTTTTCCATCTTCTACATCTATTTCTATTGCTTCATTCTGGATCAGGTCCAGATTGTATTCATCTTCAATTACCTGCTTCATGGAAACATGGTATATTCTCTTATCCGTCTGAGCCCTTGAAGAGTGGACTGCAGGACCCTTTGAAGTATTAAGCAACTTGAACTGTATCATTGCCTTGTCCGTTGCAATAGCCATTTCACCGCCAAGAGCATCTATTTCCTTTACTATATGACCTTTGCCTGTACCTCCGATGTTAGGATTACAGGGCATCATTGCAAGAGAATCAAGACTCAATGTTATCATAATTGTCTTCTTGCCCATTCTTGCCGCCGCCAAAGCTGCTTCGCATCCAGCATGTCCTGCACCTATTACTACGACATCATATTTACCTGCTATAAATTGCTTTAACTCTTTCACATTTTCCTCCACTATTTCCCTATGCAAAACTCGGCAAATATTTTATCCATAAGATCGTCCCTTATGGTTTCGCCTGTTATTTCTCCCAAAAATTCAAGTGAATTCATTATATCTACTTCAAGACATTCGAGAGTAAGGGAATTTTCTATGCTTTTAAGCACATCTTCGATGGACTCTTTTGCCTTTAAAAGAAGATTTTTGTGCCTTAAATTACTTACTATTACATCATCATCAACATCAAGTGCACCTTTTAGGAATTCTTCTTTTATCTTGTTTTCGATACTTTCCAGTCCCTTGTTGCCCTTGATTGAAATTTTTATTACTTCTTCCTTTATCTTTTGGAAGTTTTCAAAGTCTATTTTTTCATGAAGATCCGTCTTGTTCAAAAGGTATAGTACCTTTTTATCTTGGATCTCCTTTATTATCATAATATCTTCACCTTCAAGTGCCTTGGATGCATCGAAAATCATGAGTATGAGATCGGCTTCTTCTATTTTATCCAGAGCCTTCTTAACTCCTATTTTTTCAACTTCATCATCCGTATATCTTATTCCTGCAGTATCTATTATCTTAAGTGGCACTCCAGCAAGATTTACGAATTCCTCGATAGTATCCCTTGTTGTTCCTGGAATTTCAGTCACTATTGCCCTGTTTTCATTAAGAAGATAGTTCATAAGGGATGATTTACCTACATTTGGCTTACCAAGAATAAGCGTTTTAATTCCTTCCTTGTATATCTTTCCTGTATCGGCAGATTTAATTAGTTTATCAAACCTCTTTAATATTTCCCGGGAAATATTCTTGATATTTTCAATAGTCATCTCTTCTTCATCATATTCGGGGAAATCTATATTAACCTCAATCTGTGATGTAAGACCCATCAACGATTCTCTTATGCACTTTATTTCCTTTGAAAGTCTTCCTTCAAGCTGATGCATTGAAAGAT
>NZ_CEZJXU010000273.1:0-3474 GCF_983023055.1 Dethiosulfatibacter sp.
ATATTTTCAATCTTTGCTATACCTTTTGTTCCTGATTCAGCCATTGATTTTGAACAAGGGATTCGTCAATGGGTGTATTCTGTTGATTTTCCTCTTGGTATTGGATCTGCTTCTATTTTTGTTAAAGGTAGTATTCCTACAATTATTCTTCAGTTTTTACCCATTGACTATATCAATATTCAGGCTGCAATTATTTGTGATGTTTTTGTAAGTAGTATATTGGCATTCATGCTTATTGTAATTGGATTAAAGAAGATGCTTCTTTTAATAACAGATATATTAAATGAAGAAAGTCCTTTTCAACTTAAATATGTAAAATCCTTGCGCAAATTGTCCTATATGATTTTACTCTATTCTACTTTAGGAAATACGCTTTTATGTATCCTACTCAGTGCTTTCGCTACGCACAGTGTCCTTATTACTATCGATTTTGATTGGATTGGAGTATTAATTGGAATGATGGGTTATATCTTTTCTGATATCACCGAGTATGGATTATTTTTGCAAGATGAGTATGATGCGACACTATAGGGAGATTTAAGATGGCTATTATTATACGTTTGGATCGAGTATTAGCAGACAAGAAAATGAAATTGAATGAGCTGGCTGGACTTATTAATCTTTCGCCGGTGAATCTATCTAATATTAAAACTGGTAAAATTAAAGCCATACGTTTTTCAACATTAGATGCCATATGCAAGCATCTGGAATGTCAGCCGGGAGATATTATTGAATATGTGGATGATTAACTTTCATTTTTTCGAATATTCCAGTTTGTTTACTGTCTTATTAAGTGAAGACGTTAAATTCAACTAGAAAGGAGGATCCACATGGAGGACATAGAAATAATAGCGCTGTTTTGGTCGCGGGATGAATCAGCTATCAGTGAAACGGATAAAAAATATGGACGATTGCTTCACAGAATAGCGGGGAACATCCTGTCTAAACATGAGGATGCAGAAGAATCTGTAAGCGATACTTATAATAAAGCCTGGAATACCATGCCACCCCAGAGACCTAAGTTTTTCTCAGCCTATCTGGGACGCATTACCCGCAATAATTCAATCAATTATTGGTATAAGAATAGAGCTCAAAAGAGAGATTGTAGTGTAGAAGTCATTCTTTCAGAACTTAACAATTGCATACCTTCTACTCAGAATGTGGAAGAAGAAATTGAAACAATGGAAATTACAAAGGTGATTAACAGCTGGTTGCACAGTTTGTCTCAGGATGATCGTGTTCTTTTCATGAGACGATATTGGTATGGAGATGCAGTGAATGACCTTGCTGTTGAATGTGGAATAACTCCCAACAAGCTTGCCGGAAGAATCTACCGCTTAAGACAGAAGCTTAGAAATGTTTTAGAAAGGGAGGGCATATTCCTATGAAAGAGAAGAAGATATTTGATGCCATTACAGAGGTGGATGATGTATTGATTGAAGAAGCCAGGGTTACCAAGCTGAAGAAGCAATTTCGAAAATGGAAAAAATGGATAGCAATTGCTGCCAGCCTTGTATTGGTCATAGGAATAGGCGGATTCTCCTTATTGAGAATGGGGTCCTTTATTCCCGGAGGTACCAGTGGCAGTAATGGTCATAGCGAGGGTAATGTGTTCATGTCTTATGCAGGTCCTGTTTTCCCCTTAACTTTATCAGAAAACACAGATGGATTAAGTGCCAAGAGAAAAATTGATTTTGACTTTTCTTCTTATATTCCTAGAAAAGAGGAGTATGAGACACATGATGGCAAAACCAAAACTTATAAACGTTATGACAGTGAAGTTATTGTTACAGACAGTTATATGGTGAAGAATTCTACCAATGAGGAGTTGGTGGCTTCCGGCATTTATCCTTTTGCAGGTACTTTGCATGATGATGAAAATATCATACCGACAATTACTGTGAACGGCTTGAAAGCCCATGCAGTTCTTCATCCAGGTCCTTATACAGGCAGCTTCGAAGGTGTCTATGGTAAGGATGGTCCTGAAGAGAATGAAACACTGAATCTTGCTGCAATAAAGTCATGGGAAGGGTATGAAGCATTGCTTTCTAATGGAGAGTATTTGGATAGAGCATTTGATGAGTTTCCTCTGTTTGATCAAACTGTGGCAGTATATGAATTCAGCGATATAATAGCTAACCATGAAAAGGGCGAAAATCCCACCTTGAATATGGAATTCATCATGGATTACAGCAAGACCATGATTTTTACCTATGGCTTTAATGGAGGTAGCATGAATTCCGACAAAAATTATAGAGCCTGTCATTTTAGCATACCTGAGGAGTTCAATTCTCTATATGGCATGCCTCGATATCTTATTGTTATGGGAGAGGATATCGATGAGTATGTTTTGCAAGGGTACATGAATGGTGGTTGTGATGAAGGCAATGAGCTTGAAGGAGTAACTGCGACGGTGAATCGTTATGTAATCACTCTGGGAGAGGCTTTGTGGAATGCAATGGTGCAGAGCAACGAATTTTATAACAATGATGTAAAAAGGACTATGAATGATACCGTTTCCATGGAAATGCAATATGGTCTAGCTGCAGAATTGCTTCTTGATTATGACATTTTATCTGATGAACCAATGGATAGATATGATATTGGAATGCTTGAAGATATTTTCTCCGAAGTTCTGACTATGGACAGGGTGCTTTATCTTTCTTTTGATATTGCAATACCACCTGGAGAAAGTGTATCTGTTGAAGCAAGCATGGTGAAGGAGCATAGTTTCGATTATGACGGATCTGGAAGTGACAATATGGATGTAGACGGTTATGATATGGTAACAAGACTTGGTTCCAATATGACATTTACAGAACAGACAGCTTCAATTCAGGACCACGATTTGATTGAAATAGTTCGACAGAATTTTGGCTTCAATCTTGAGAAGGGGATAAGAGAAGTGATACTTGATTTGGATAAGGAACGTTACTATATGGAAATCAAGTCAAAACTCAACGAAAATGGAAAATGATTTGAAGGTAAAGAAATTTTCATCAAAGGAGAACATAATGAAATCAAATAATGAAGAAACTGCAATCATGGAAATTCCAGCAATGGAGAAAGGAATGATTCCATTCTTTGAATTTGACGGGAACATACAATTTTACAGTGTCTTTGATTATGAAGGCCGGTAAATGATTGATGAAATTGAATAAAAAAGAAAACAACTGGTTTGATTAAAATCAGTTGTTTTCTTTTTTACAGTTTGGTTATTGATGCTATTAGTCTAATTTTTTAGTGAATTTAACTGTTGTTACAAATATGATTAGACCTATTAAAACCAGCATTGCTATTGTAGCATTCAGTAGTTCGCCGACTCCAACCCCTTTTACAATGATGCCTCGCAGCACAATTAGAAAGTGGGTAATGGGAAGGAGATTGCTGAAAAATTGAATTACCTGGGGCATTGATTCCCTTGGGAACATGAATCCTGACAGCAGCACACTGGGCAGAAGGAATGCCATGGTT
>NZ_CEZJXU010000274.1:0-3471 GCF_983023055.1 Dethiosulfatibacter sp.
TGGATTTTGGGTGATTAGACAAATGGTATCAAGGATGTAATAATGAAATACTCTCCGTGAGGTATATATTGAATGAAAATAATTGAATTTATTGATGTGGAATTAGTTTCTTTTGATGTTTCATCAGATTTGAGTAAAATTGTTGACTATTTTACCTACAGTAAGGAAAATATTGCAATTGTTACTGAAAACAAGAAAGTAATTGGAATGGTCGAGATAAGAGATATTTTTGGAAAAAGTACAATTGAATACTCGAATATTTCTATTAGAGATGTTTTGAATTATGATTATGAAACTCTAAATATAAACAGTCATGTTAGAGAGTGTATAGTTATTAATCAGGAAATAATCCCTGTTGTTGACGGTGGTAATGTTTTAATAGGATTGATACGAAAAAATCAAGTTTTGAATTATTTTCATAATGAAGTAGTCAGACTGGAAGAGCAGTATAGAATTCAAAAGGAAATATTCGAAAATTCCTATGATGGATTTTATATTACCGACGGCAAAGGGTATACAGTGGATGCGAATGAAGCATACTTGAAAATCACTAACTTGAAAAAAGATGATTTGGTGGGTGTGCATATGGAAGAACTGATTAATAGAGGATACTTCAAGGAGTCGGTAAGTTTGGAAGTTATCAGGACTAAGAAGCCACAGTCCCTAATCGATTCATTTGGAAATGGGAAAAAGTGTTTGATAACAGGTAAGCCCATATTTAATGATTCAAATGAAATAGACAGGGTCGTAACCAATGTTAGAGATATGACTGACTTGATTGATCTTCAGAAAACACTGGAAGAGACCAAAGAGTTGAATATTAAATATGAAAATGAGCTGAAGTACCTCCGAAATGAAAATATTGATAAATCCAATATTATAGGACAGAGCAGCAAGTTTAGATATTTAATGAATCTTGCGTATCGTGTAGCTGAAACTGATGTGACAGTTATGCTAACAGGAGAGACGGGAACAGGCAAGGAGATTATTGCAAAGGAGATTCACAGAAGGAGCAATAGATGTGACAAGCCATTTATTAAGGTGAACTGTGCTGCAATTCCGGAAAATCTGCTGGAATCGGAATTGTTCGGTTATGAAAAGGGAGCATTCACTGGTGCAACCAAAACAAAGCTAGGTATGTTTGAACTTGCTAATGAGGGGACCATACTTCTTGATGAAATAGGTGAAATGCATATTTCATTACAGTCAAAATTATTGAGGGTTATTCAGGGTAGAGAGATCACAAGGCTGGGAGGAGTCAATACAATTCCAATAGATGTAAGGCTAATTGCGTCAACAAACAGAGATCTTGGCATTCTTATCAAGGAAGGGAGATTCAGGGAGGACTTGTACTACAGGCTGAATGTAATCCCGATCAAGACACCTCCCTTGAAGGAACGAAAGGATGACATAGCACTTTTTGTGGAATATTTTCTTGGGAAATTCAACAAGAAATATGGTTCGTTGAAAAAAATTGATGTTAATTCAATCGAACTTCTGATATCTTGTCCCTGGCCTGGAAATATAAGGGAGCTTGAGAATTTGATTGAGAGATTGGTTGTTACAAGCAATGAAGAAACAATTGATGTTGACTGCATGATGAATTTTCTTGAAATTAGACAAGTAGATATGATAAATGCTGCTGTCAAGAGTGAAGGAAACCTAAATGAAAGACTGGAAGTTGTTGAGAAACGAATTATCAACGATGCCTGCGAAAAGTACGATACTACTCGGAAAATCGCCAATCACCTTGGCATCAGCCAGCCAACAGTGGTAAGAAAGATGACGAAGTATAGAATTAGGATAAATAGACAGAAACAGCGTTAAATGCGCTGTTTTTTTGTTTTTGATACAGACTTGAATCAAGATGCATTAATGAATCGCAAAGGATATCGGATAGAAAGATTGAAACTCCAGTGATTCTAACTATGTTTTGATACGTTTTTGAATCAAAATAAATTTTCGTAGAATAAAAACCTCTGTTTTTAGCGGTTTTTGGACCGGCACGTTTATTGCAATATATTATTGAGACTTGAATTTTACATACTGCATATTTGAAAACAAATTATTGTAAAGTGAGGTGAATGGGACACGACATCTAATGATATGACATAAAAAATAAAATAATTGGAGGAATTTATTGTGAAACCAGAAAAATCGCGTGAGTTGCAACTGGAACTAAAGAATTCATACAATAGGAACTTGTTTCTTTTTTTGTTTGGCTCCATAGCGGGGATAGTTATCTTCTTTGTGAAGATAAATGGAATGCTTCCATTTGAAACCTTGTATAAAGGTCTTTTGAATGGTCTTGGAGGTGCGGTGCCTTATATTATTCTTATATATCCTGTATTGATGCTTTTAGGATTTATTTATGCTAAAAAATTTGCCGACGAAAAATCATGGATTTACAAGTTTTTTAAGGACGACAAGAAATTTCACGGTATAGTATATGCTTTTTCATCTGCGGTGGCTCTAATGATTTATTTTCAGGCTGGAATCAGCATGCTTTACGGTGACAAAGGTGCCGGATTCATGGTAACTGAAATTCTGCCTTATACAATTACCATTATTCCAGTTGGAGGTGCCGTATTACCTTTGCTTGCTTCTTTCGGACTTCTGGATGTCATAGGAGGAGTACTTGAGCCTATTATGAGACCGGCTTTCAAAGTGCCAGGCAAAAGTGCTCTTGACACCATAGCATCTGTTGTGGGCGCAGCAGTAGTTGGAATATTCCTTACTGCATCCCTTTACAAGGAGAAGCATTATACAGCAAAGGAAGCTATGTCAATATCAACAGGCTTCAGCTTGAATTCAGTGGGATACTGTGCTTTCATTATTGGGTATGTTGGACTTATTGAAAAGTTCAGTATCATGTTTTTAATGTATCTTGTCATAACATATTTAATAGCTGCAATAATGGTAAGACTTTATCCTATTAAAAAATATCCTGATGTTTATGTTGACGGTTCGATTCAAACCAATGAAATGAGGACTGAAAACACCTCTTTCAGCGCTGAACAGATAAAGAAAGGCTATACCAATGCAATAAAAAAAGCTGACACATCAGACGGTCTTGTAAAAGAGATTAGCAGGGGATTTATCAAAGGCATTGGTGTTTCAATGCAGGTTGTGCCCATGATGCTGGCAATAGGCGGAGTAGTTCTAGCAATAAACGAATTCACTCCTGTGTTTGAAATATTGAGCAAGCCATTCATCCCAATTGTCAGTATTCTTGGAGTACCTGAGCCTGTAATAGCTGCAAAGGCTATCTTTGTTGGTGGACTTGATTTGTTCCTGCCGGCAGCAGTTATCGGACCTGCAGCTGTGCCTGAGGCCACAAAGTTTTTCGTTGTCATGATTTCGCTGATGCAGGTACTTTACATAACTGAAACTATGCTGCCAATAATATTCTTTGGAATACCTGCCAAATTTAAGGATCTTTTGCTAATTTGGCTTATGAGAACCCTTATA
>NZ_CEZJXU010000275.1:0-3469 GCF_983023055.1 Dethiosulfatibacter sp.
CCTGTAGATTATACTTTTATTGATGTAAATGAAACTTTTGAGAAGTATACGGGTCTGAAAAGCAAGGGTGTTTTGAATAATAGGGTTACCGAGGTACTTCCGGGAATAGTGGGTGGAGAGTTTGACTGGATATCTTTTTACGGGGAAGTCGCTTTAGGTGGTGAAGCCAGGGAAATCGAGCAATACTCCGAACCTTTGAACAAACATTATCATATAAAGGTATTTTCACCAGAAAAGAACTATTTTGTTACTTTGTTCACTGATATATCTGTTGAGATGGAGATATCAAACATGTCAAGATGGATGATGGAGCATGAGGGCGAAGACATTGACTATAAAATGATAACAGATAAGATGCTTTTGATTTCAGAAGCCAAGTATGCTGTCTTTAATCTTTTTGATAAAAACGAAAGGGAGTTTACTACGGTAGCTGCATCTGGAATACATGATCATATTACAAGGGCAGGTAAATTGCTGGGATTTAATATTATTGGCAGAAAATGGGATTACGATAGGTTAAGGGAGGAAAAGCTCAAGGGTAAATCCTTGACCTGCTTTGATAATGTTCATAGCCTTGTTGGAGATGTGATTCCCAGAAGAGTGGTTGACATGATTGAGAAAACATTTAGTCTGGGCCAGGCAGTAGTTGTAAAGATTATGAGCAACAGCAGGGTCTTAGGTGATTTCACCATGATTATGCCTAAAGGAAAACTGTTGAATAGGATTGGTCTCGTTGAGTTATACGCCTCGCAGATTGGATTGTTTCTTGAAAAGAAAAGGGCAGAACAGAAGCTTATGTTGAGTCATAACCGTATGGAGCTTGCAATGAATGCAAGTGAAAACGGATTCTGGGACTGGGATTTATATACAGGAGAAGTATATTTTAACAGTGTTTTTTCTAATATGTTGGGTTATGAGGAGGGTGAGCTTGAATTCAATATTGATGCTCTCATAGATTTGATGCACCCTGATGACAATCGGGACGTTTTGCCTAGAATCATGGAGCAAATTGAAAATAGTCAGCCTTATGAGGAAGAGTTCAGGGTTTTATGTAAGAACGGAGACTGGAAGTGGATTTCAGGACGAGGAAAAAGCTACGATACAGATGACAATGGTAAACCCAACAGGGTTGTAGGCATGAACGTAGATATTACAAGAATAAAGGAAGCCAATCAGAAATTTGATAGAATATTTAGAAGTAATCCTGCCCTTATGGCTGTAAGTAGTTTACCTGAAAAAGTAGTTACAGAAGTTAATGATGCTTTTGTTGATGCTACAGGGTATTCCAGGCATGAAATAATAGGCAGATCATTTATGGAGTTGGATCTTTTCCCTATGGCGGATCAACAGGAAGAGATGTTGAGAGTATTGGGTGATGAAGTGAAGATAGAGGAATCCAATCTTAAATTAAGAACAAGGGATGGTCGTATTCTGGATGGTCTCCTTTATGGAGAAATCATAGAAAGTCACGGCAAGAAATTTTATCTTACAATGATGATAGATATTACAGAATTGAAAAGATCACTGGACAGAATTGAGCACATGAGCCATCATGATCATCTGACTGGACTGTATAACAGAAGATTCTATGAAACTGAGCTCAAGAGGCTTGATATTGCTAGAAATCTACCGATTAGCATTATAATGATAGATGTAAATGGATTGAAGCTGGTCAATGATGCCTTTGGACATGATAAAGGAGACGAGCTTCTCATTAAGGTTGCGAATGCAATAAAGAGGGAATGTAGGGGTGATGAGATTATCGCCAGACTCGGTGGTGACGAATTTGTCGTCCTACTTCCAAAAACAAACAGGGAAGAGGCATTGGTGATAGCGGAAAGGATATCCCTTGGTGCTTCAACTGAGAAGGTAGGACTGATAAATATTTCAGTTTCCTGCGGAGTTGGAACCAAGGAATGTGAGGAAACGGTTGCCAAGACATTCAAAAAAGCGGAAGAGGAAATGTACAAGAACAAGCTTTTTGAAAGCCAGAAGATGCGTAAGGCAACAATTGAAAAGATTATGGAAACATTGTACAACATGAATTCAATTGAAGAAGAGCATTCCAGGAATGTAGCCGAGTTAAGCGGGAAAATAGCTGAAGAATTTGGATTGAAACAGGATAAAACGGCAGAGATATATATAACGGGTTTGAGACATGATATAGGTAAGATAGCTATTGATCCTGAATTACTCGACAAGAAAGGTCAATTGACTGACATTGAATGGAGTGAGGTTAAAAGGCATTCCGAGGTAGGCTATCAGATATTGAGGTCTGTTAATGAATATGCATTTATGGCAAACTATGTCCTGGCCCATCACGAGAGATGGGATGGATCAGGTTATCCCGGAGGGTTGAAGGGTGAGGACATCCCTATAGAGTCAAGGATAATAGCTATTGTTGATGCATATGACGCAATGACAAACGACAGGCCATATCGGAAAGCTTTGGGAAATGATATAGCAGTGACAGAACTGGTAAATGGTTCAGGAATACAATTTGACCCTGAATTGGTGGATGTGTTTATTGAAAAGGTATTGAAATACGAGTATGAATGAGGTAATAGACATGAAATTTGATGGAGTGGGTATTAGCCCTGGTATATCAAATTCGATGATATACAAGTTTGAAAAGGCTGTTTTCCAAACTGATGGGAAGTTGGTAGCTGATGTAACAGTTGAGATAAACAGATTTAGAGCAGCCTTGGATGAAAGCCTTGTTGAGATAGAAAAAATAAGGAACAATATTGTCAAGGCTCATCATCCAAGTGAGGGAGCAATTTTTGATGCACACATTGAAATACTAAAAGATCCTGTAATCATTGAGCAGACGGAAGAAATCATTAATGTGGAGAAGCTTAATGCAGCAAGGGCTTATGAAACAGTAATGAATAAATATATTTCAATGTTTGATGAGATGGATGACAGCTATATGAGAGAAAGAGCTACAGATTTGAAGGATATAAAGGAGCGGGCAATAGGTCATTTACTTGGACGAAAGGAATATATGAATATCCCTTTCAATGGGGAAGCAATAATTGCTGCTCATGACTTGACCCCTTCTGATACTGCACAGCTCGACAGGAATCTGGTTAAGGGCATAGTAACAGAAATCGGAGGAAGGACCAGCCACAGTGCGATTATCGCAAGAAGTCTTGGAATACCTTATGTTGTGGTGTCTGGAAATTTCATGTATTACTGTAAAACAGGAGATGAGGCAATTTTGAATGGTGATGAAGGAAGTGTAATTCTGAATCCATCTGACGAGGACCTTGATGGATACTTTATTAAGAAAAAGGAGTTTGATGAAAGAAGAAAACTCCTTGAATGTTTTAAATATGATAAATCAGAGACAATGGACGGATTCAAAGTCGAGATTTCAGGTAACATAGGTTCGATAGATGATCTTGATGCTGTTCTTGAAAACGGAGGAGAAGGCATAGGACTTTTCAGAACGGAATTTCTCTTT
>NZ_CEZJXU010000276.1:0-3467 GCF_983023055.1 Dethiosulfatibacter sp.
GTCTTTCGCTCCTCTTTTGAGGCGCTTTATCAGTATAGCGACTGAATCTCATTTTGTCAACTGTATTTTTTAGTTTTTTTCAAACTATCATTTTCAGTTTTCCTCATGCTTTTCAGCTGTTTTTTTCGTCCTCTTTCGAGGTGCTTCATCAGTATAATGATTTATTCTTCAATTGTCAACTATTAATTTTGATTTTTTCAAAAACCCGTTATTAACAATTTCACATAACCTTTACTTGTAAGGACGTATCTATAATTATAGAATCTGATTGCCACATTGTCAATAACAAATTCCTACTATTTCAATGTAATTCGATACCATTATTATTAAATTAGTATTCTTGTAATCCCCAATACTAAGTGATATAATTTTATTGTTGTTAATATTCAGGGTAGTTCATTAATATCTTCATCTGCAGGTATGACCTAGTTATACATTTTATGTTCTTAATCCCCTCAAGATGCATGAAGGGACTTTTAATTATTTTAGCTGGAGGAAACGATGAAAAGATTAAGAATCAAGAAGTGCAAATGTTGTAATGAGAAAATTAAATGGAAGCCAGTCAATAAAAATAATAATCATTCTATTCATTGCGAGATGCACTCATTTGACAGAAATATAAGTTACGCAAAACTCATAAACGAAGATGAGTTGTCTGTCACCTATACCTTCTACTGTAAATACTGTGATAAGGAAAATATAGCAACCATCTCAAAAAAAACTAATAAAGAAGTAAGACTAGCGATCTGCTGATTTACTTTAAATACTAATAATATCATGCCATCCTATAGTACTGCTTATAAGATGGCATTAATTTTGATAAAAAGGAGATAAATATGATAGTATCATGGTCCAGCTTGGATGTTACCGAAAAGGATAAGGCGCTTAGTTTCATATTTGAACATTCAAAAAGTTCAAATAATTCAAATAAGGATGAAAGGAAGAAATATCTTACCAGCAACATCTTCAATAAAGGTGACACATTAATGTTTTATTTCAATCATTCTGAGATTCTTGGTTCAATAGGGATTGTTACTGCAGAAATCCCAGTAAAAAAAGAAGGCTTCATTACAGCAATAAATTGCATTTCTATAGAAGTGTTTGAAGAACTTATAAACAAGGCAATAGATATTGCCAAAAATAAGGGAGCCGACATTGTCAGTTTGGGATTAAAACCTCACAATGTCAATTTAACAGAATCGGTTAAGGATTACGGCTTTTTATATTCCCACAGTTTTATTAAATTGGTCCATGATGACAAAAGAATAATCAGTCATCCAAACCTTGTTCCACTCGATAAAGACAATGCTCCTTTATATGCTGCAATAATGACTTCTGGATTCATGAATACTCCAAATGGAGCGACTGTATCTGATGATGAAGCCTATTCATTACTGGAGGAACCTTTATCCAATAAATACGGCCTTTTCAAAATTAACGGCATATGCGTTGGGGTTTATGAATTGAGAATTAAAGACGATAAAGGATGGATTGATGGTATTGCCATTAATCCTGACGAACAAAAAAAGGGTTACGGGAAAATGCTGCTGAATCAATGCATGGGATATTTATATTCATTGGGAGTTAAAAAGATTGAAATGATGGTTGCAGACACCAATGAAAATGCATTCAAGCTCTATCTACACAACGGTTTTCGTGAAAAGGAGCTATTATCTACCTGGTTCAAAAAATCAGTCAACAGCTAAATAACAAAAATAAGAAAAGTGGCCGTCAAAATTCTAATTGACCAGCCACTTTTTTAAAAATGAAAATATTTACCCATCTCTATTTTAGAGTCTTTTTTCAGGCTTCTACAATCTTTTCTTAGTTACTTCCTTCCCTAACATATTTATTTCTATATAATATTATAAAACATGTACATTGCTACTAATTTACCACCAACTTGTGTTTAAGCACTTTTATTGTTCGATTTGCCGGTTACTCAACTTTATTCGATTAAACGTCTTAAAATCAATTTTAAAGATTGCTTTATGCATGTACTCTTATTTATGTTCTGTTCTGTTCAAAAATTTCTTGAATCTTGATTATTTACACTCTTAACATACATATCAATTATTTATTTAATATCTGTGTCATCATTTCCCACACTTCATAAGCATCATTAACATTAGTTATATCAATATTTTTCAAAGCTGGTTCTACTTTCTCAAAAATATCTTCGAATGTCACCCAGTTCAATTCTAGAGACTTTAACCACTGCTGAAACCACCTGAAGGTTACTGGCATGTTAAACAGTATATAGATGCAACAAAAACTCTATTTTATTCATATCTCTCAAATAACGATTATGAGATAAGAACAAAACGATCCATTAGAGTTTGTTTTGTAGAACTGTGAACCATAGTGTTGTGTTGAAGTATATAGTCAAACAGTAGCTCGTTAAAATGGTCAAGAGACTGAATTGAAGTAGTCTCTAAGCATAGATCCACCGGTCCTTAATGTTCGGGTTTCTTGCAAATTCCAAGTCATATTTCCTGATGAAACGCTGGACAGAAGCGAAAAATCTCTTCGATGGCAGTATCATTGAGGGTACGTGAAGCACCCTTGTCGGAACGAGCCTTTGGCATAAGAACATCCCTTCAAGCTCTATCTTAACAACAGTTTTCATGAAAAGAAACTGTATTTTATCATTAAAAAACTGACCTCCCATAAGTTAGATTTTTAGGTCTAACTTATGGGGGTCAGTACAAAATTCTATTTGACCAGCCACTTTTTTAAAAATGAAAATAAAAAAGATACTATCCCCAGTACTATTGCAATAAAGAATAAGGGGCTATAGTTTTCAACAGGACACATTCCTTCTGGAACAGAGCTTCTCACTATATATACTCTAATCAATACATATGCTGATAATATAATAAAGGCTGTAAATATTATGTTGTTTATTGTTTTAAACATTTTCTCTGTCATCTATTCTTCCCTCTACTTATTAATTGATTTCAACCTTCATAAATTCCTTACTAAAGTTCCTTTATCATACTCTCTTTCTTGTTATATTACAAGGATTTTACTGAATCATCTTGTATTATTCCCATTATTTTACATTCGTTCAAAAAAACAGCGTTAACTTTCCAAAAAATAAAAAAAAGGCTCTAAGCCTTGATATCAGTTGTACCTATGGTGCACCCTGCAAGATTCGAACTTGCGGCCTTCTGATTCGTAGTCAGACACTCTATCCAACTGAGCTAAGGGTGCAAAGTACAGTTGGAGGCGCCACCCAGATTTGAACTGGGGGTGAAGGAGTTGCAGTCCTCTGCCTTACCACTTGGCTATGGCGCCACAAATTAATAAAATGGGGTGGATAATGGGATTCGAACCCACGACCCCCGGAATCACAATCCGGTGCTCTAACCAGCTGAGCCATACCCACCACGATATGTTATGAAATTTCATTGGAGCGGGTGAAGGGAATCGGACCCTCGCGACAGGCTTGGAAGGCCAGGGCT
>NZ_CEZJXU010000277.1:0-3457 GCF_983023055.1 Dethiosulfatibacter sp.
TTTTATTACTTAATTCTTTTTTTTCTTATTGTTTTTTTAGTGAATAAATAGGAAAAGCTGCCGCTGATTATATATGATATTAGAAGTGCAATGAAAATCCCTTTGATTCCTATATATCTTGACATTGTAACAGCCAGTGGTACGCAGATTACAAACATTTGAACAGACGAAAAAAGTGCTGCATAGAAGGGTTTGTTCACAGCATTAAGAATGGATGCATTGTTCAGGAGCATTCCCTGGAATCCATATCCTACAGGTAGAATCGTGAGGTAAAGAATTGTTATTTTATTTACTTCTATATTATCATTGAATAGAGGTGCTATCTTGTCGGCCAGAAATATCATGAGAACAAAAATAAAAATACTGTACTTAAACATAGTCTTCCTGACATAGTTCATTCCTTCAATGATTCTGTAGTCCTTTTTTGCACCATAATTCTGTCCGGCAAAAGGCACCATGACATTTGACATGGCATTGACAAAGGCAAGGAGAAAATATTCAATTTTCGTTCCAACTCCATATCCTGCAACTGCTTCATATCCATATGCAGATATAAGCCTTGTGATTATTCCTACGCTTACAGGAGTAATTATTCTAACAATGGCAGCAGGTATCCCAACATAAAGTATCTGCTTCCAGGATTCATATGCATCCTTTAATTCCCTTATTCTGAATTTCACGACCTTGTCCCTGAATATGAGAACGTATAGAGCCACAGTAAAGGTGATCATCCTGCTAAATACAGTTGCAAGGGCAGCTCCTTTTATACCCATTTCCGGGAAAGGTCCGATGCCGAAAATAAAGAGAGGGTCCAGTATCACATTAACGGTCGCAGCAATGGTCATTATGATGGAAGGTGTCTTAGTATCTCCAAGTGACCTTATAATATTGTTTCCTACCATTGGAACTACAACAAAAGGCATTCCAAGATACCATATGGACATGTATTCCCTTATGTATTCCATAACATCATTACCCGCTCCAAGAAGTGTAAATATCGGATCTATGGTGTTCAATCCAATAATTGTCGCTATAACTACGAAGCAAAAAGACAAAATCAATCCGTCTGTAGACGTCTTTACCAATAATTTGTGATTTCCACTTCCGGCAGCACGAGATACTATTGAAGCCGTTCCTATACCCATTCCAAGCGCTAAGCTGTTTATTATCAAAACAACGGGAAAGGTGAAGGATATGGCTGCCAGCTGGTCCATTCCAAGTCTTCCTATGAAATATGTATCTGTAAGATTAAATATAACAAGACTTAGCATCCCGAATATCATTGGAATGGTAAGCCTGATAATTGTTTTGTCTACTCTGTAATCTGTTAAATTGTTCTTTTCCATATCTGTATTTCACCTCTAAGATTCCATTATTTCATGTTGATGAATCCATGTACTTTATTATTATACCAAAAAAATCGTATATCCACTAGACTGGCTTCCTAAACCCAAAAAAATACGGCCATAAAGGCCGTATTTTGTTTTGTATTCGCTTTGTCTATCTTTTGTATTTCTTCTTGAATTTATCAACACGTCCACCTGCATCAATGAACTTCTGCTTTCCAGTAAAGAAAGGATGACATTCGGAACAAATTTCCACTCTGATCTCATCATCTACAGAACCAGTTTCAAAAGTGTTTCCACAAGCACAGTGTACTTTTACTACTTTGTATTCAGGTTGTATTTCTTTTTTCATGCTTTTTCACCTCTTTCCAAATAAGCTTATATCTAAAATGATACTTTGATTTCTTTTTTTAACACCCTAAGATTATAGCATAGGATGTAGTTTATTTCAATATGTTTTTTGCCTATTCTACTTTTTATTTCTATCCAGATTCATTATCTTCTTTGCATTATCAATGAATTCCATATTGTTTTTAGTGACCGTTAAACCGCTTAGAAATTTCTCGGTTACATAATCAGTCGCATAGTTACTGAGAGCCTTCCTAAGATACCATACAGTTTGAAGCTCGTGCTGGTCAAGTAGAAGATCTTCCCTTCTAGTACTTGACTTGTTGATGTCAAGGGCTGGGAATACTCTTTTTTCAGACAGCTTCCTGTCAAGATGTATCTCCATATTTCCTGTTCCCTTGAATTCCTCGAAAATTACATCATCCATTCTACTTCCAGTCTCTATAAGGGCGGTAGCAAGTATAGTAAGACTTCCACCGTTTTCTATGTTTCTTGCGGCACCGAAGAATCTCTTTGGATTGTGAAGTGCTCCAGGGTCAAGTCCCCCAGACAACGTCCTTCCGGTAGGAGGAATTGTAAGGTTGTATGCCCTTGCAAGCCTTGTTATGCTGTCAAGAAGTATAACTACATCCTTTCCGTGCTCCACAAGTCTCTTTGCCCTTTCAAGTACCATTTCAGCCACCTTTATATGATGCCTTGGCAACTCGTCAAAGGTTGAATATACAACATCTCCCTTTACGGATCTTTGCATGTCCGTAACTTCTTCAGGTCTTTCATCTATAAGAAGTATTATCAACTCAAGTTCAGGGTGGTTTTCAGCTATTGCATTTGCAACACTTTTCATGAGGGTTGTCTTTCCTGCCTTCGGCGGAGCCACTATCATTCCCCTCTGTCCCCTTCCTATAGGAGATATTATGTCCATTATTCTCATGGACAGTCTCATCTGGCTTGTTTCAAGTTTTATCCTTTCATCCGGAAATATAGGTACTAATTTGTCAAAATCAGGTCTTTTCACTGCAGATTCCGGGTTCAGGTCATTTATCTTTTTTACATACAACAATGCATTGTATTTTTCTCCCTGCTTTGCAGGCCTGGTGATTCCACTCACTTTGTCTCCAGTCCTCATCCTGAATCTTCTTATTTGGGATGGAGAAACATAAACATCTTCATCACTGGAAAGGTAGTTGTGTCTTCTCAGGAAGCCGTAGCCATCCATATGAATTTCAAGTATTCCTGTAGCTTCCAGAATCTCATCACTTTTATCAACTTCTTCGTTGAGTCTGTCCGGCAAACTACTCTTGTGCTTTTCCTTTTCATCCTGGATTTTAATCTTCTCCAGATTTTTTTTGATTTCTTCAATCAGTTCACTTTTCTTATATTTGGATATGTTTTGTATTCCCTTCTCCTTGGCCATTACCTTAAGATCAACGAGTTTCATATCCTTTAGTTCATTTATATTCACAGTTTCCTCCTGTGTATAATCGGATGCACAAAAACATCCAATGGTATTTTATTAAATCCATCATTGTACTAATTCATTATTTATTGATGATTATACGAAACAAAGAAACATACTTAAGAAAATTCCCTGACGAAGGATTAATCGCGAGAGTTGTTTACATCTCAGGAAAGTTAAAAATACATAATACCTTGAAACTTTGGTATTATGAGGTTAAGGAAACTTTCCATCGCATCTTAACAACCGCTTTGGTCACTATCTGCTTCACATCTAGCGCGACGATGTCGCTGTGACCGGGTTAACG
>NZ_CEZJXU010000278.1:0-3455 GCF_983023055.1 Dethiosulfatibacter sp.
TTGTTCTTTTCAACCATTCCAATGGTTTCCATTATATTATTTCTGTTTATCATTGCTGCCTCCTACACTTCGTGCATTTTTGTGAATATGTCTTCTCTTTGAATTCTTATTGTCATTCCAAGTTCTTTTTCAACAACCTCAAGCTTGTCCTGAATTTCAGCAAAAGACACATTCATGTCAGTAATGTCTGTGAGCATTATCATTGTAAAATATTCTCTCATAACTGTCTGGTTGATATCCAGAATATTTATGTTACAATCCGCCAACACATTTGAAGCCCTTGCTATTATGCCTACTTTATCTTGTCCAATAATGGTTAATACTGCTTTCATATTTTCCTCCTTTAATATAAAAACGGGCACAAAGGCCCGCAGAAATCTGTTTCTGCCCCTGTCCTTTTACCTGAGAGTTTCGCATTATGCTTGCCCCTTCGGTGCTCTTTTCGAGTCTCTCCAGAAGTTTGTCCAGAAACGGTCGTTAAAAAACTTCCGAAACCTTCAACCAATGTATTAATAATATTATCAAGTATATGACAAGTCATATATTTTTTCAAGATATAAATAAAATATTTCCCAAAACTGATAACTTAATATTCAAAAGGACTATAAGTACAGTCCTTTGTTATATACTAATATATACTTTTTAGAACAGGTGAACTATAATACCCTGCACTATTCCTATCATGAAACCAAGAACACCTCCAAGAACCTCTATATGTCTCAGTTCCTTCCTTGCAATTTCATATGCCAGTTCCTCAAGCTTTGAAAGGTCAAAGGCATTGATTTTTTCTTCAACCATTTCACTAATCCTTATCTCTTCCTGGGCATTGACACCTATGTTGTGGATTATTTCCTTTATGTAATCCTTTCCTTCTTCTTCCATGATCTTGTCGATATATCCAAATATCATTCCCTTGAATCCAGCAAGAAGTGGCATCTCCGATATTTTCATCTCTAAGACAGATTTAAGCTTGTCCTGAATTGAAAGTAGGAGTCCATGTATCTTTTCTTCAGTTACAAAATTATCAAGGATGTCGCTAATGCTTACAAGCTCCTGCTCCACTATTTCACCAATATTTTTTGCTATTTCCTTCTGTCTCATGGGAATTACACCCTGAATTTTGAAGTTGATTATTGGTATTCTTATTTCTTCATAAGGTCTGAAAAGCAGTTTGATTGCAAGTACATTTGTAATATATCCAATTGCCGAACCTATTATAGCCAATATGAAAATTTTTAATAAAATATTTGTCATGATTATGTCCTTTCTTTAAAATCTAACCATATGTGGTATTCTTTTGCGATAAACTGTAATATGATTTAATCCTATATCCTTCAGATCAGAAATTAATTCCTTATGCTTGTAGCCAATAAGGTCAGGCTTGTTTGCATCAGAGCCAATAACAATTTTTTCTCCTCCAAGCTTTTTATACATAGTAAGAATTTCTTTTTTGGGATATGGTCTTTTAACTATGGAATGGTATCCACTTGTATTAATTTCAAGAGACTTGCCTTTACCAATAATCTCCTTTAGAATATCGGAGATTATCTTCTTGTACTTTCCAAACTCCAAATCTATGTAATACCTTTCCTTAAACCTGTCAATGAGATCCAGATGACCTACAACATCGAAATTGTCAAACTTCCTTATGGTTTCAAGTATTTCCGTATAGTACTCCTGATAAATCTCAAGGGTATGCTTTTCAGAATAAAATCTTTCGTCACTTAAATAAACTCCGTTTACCTTGTGGGTAGACAGAATTATCATGTCAAGCTGTGAATTATCCATCAAATCATTAAATCTGCCATATTCGCTTTCATCAATTCCAAGCTCAATGGCAGACAATATTTCTACTTCATCATATTTTTTATTGATTCTCTGAATTTCATTTCTATATTCATTCAAATCAAAAGACATATCCCAGTCTTTCTTCTCATTGATTTCATAGTAATCAGCAGCATAGATCAATTTTATTTTCTTTTTTATGGCCGCTACAGCCATTTTTTCAATGTCGTATCTGCATCCAGCTGAATACAGCGACCTGACATGGAAATCATACATTTCATCACCTATTCATTACAACTCAGAAAAAGCGATTACATCGCGTTAACCAAGTAAGCTACAAAAAACCCGCTTTGCCGCGGCCCAGTTAATTCATACCCGCCTCACAGCAGGTGGGTGTTCTGTCTCGAACTTCTGACCCCCTGACTAGCAGTTTCGTCATCAATTCCGGGAACGTGAACTCCCGTTCAAATTATGTCGGTTGAATTAAATGGAACCTCAAACATTGCAGGCTATTTCTTACTCTTATTATAATCCAAAAAATCAAAATAATCAAATTACATCTTTATTACAATATTTTTACAATACATTGTATTATAATTGCTTTTCCAATAAATGTAAATAGAAAATTAATTTACTTTAATTGCTCTTGACGAATTAAGAAGATACAGGTATGATTCCTTCACTTTTAATCCCATAAGCTTCTCAAGTGCCTCTCTGTAGGTTGATATCTGAGGCGAATAATGTTCAATCAGACTGTCCATATTTCCATTATAAACCCTGTCAGTTTTGTAATCAACAAGGACGAGTTCTTCTCCTTCCTTGAAATAGCAGTCAATAACACCCTGAACCAGAATCTCTCTGTCCTTTTCAACACTGTCAACAATATCGCTTAATCTCTTTTTCAATATGAAGGGCTGCTCCCTGCATACAACTTTGGCCTGAATCATTCTTCTGCCCAAAGGCGATGTGTAATAGGCAAGTATTTTCTCCGTTTCCACGACTTCAGCTTCCTCTTCAGTTAGCTGCTTTCTTTCAACCATTGTCTTTACAGATTTCTTCACATAATCAAGGTCCATATCACTATCAAGTTTTATGAGCTGAAGGACAGAATGTGTTATGGTACCAATTTCAGCAGGAGTAAACTTGGATATCCTGCTCTTAAAAAGAGGGATTTCCCTTAGCGATGGAATCCTGTACTTAAGGCTTTCCTTCTTGCCCCTTAACTCTTTGATGTCCGTTACAGTTATTTTGTCCGGAACAAGACTCTTTTCACCATATTCATATTGCCAGTTCATCTTTTTTTCAATGGTTTCATATTCTTTTGTGTTTTTCCATTCTCCCTGAAATATCCTTTCAAAATATCCCTTGTCATTAATAGTCTTTTCTTCAGGTGACTTAGCCAGAAGTGAAATATTTACTTTATTAACTCTGTATTTGGACTCTTCCTTGTTGAGTATATAACCTATCCAGTCAAGATAGGAGGATGCGGACAAAGTATTGATATAAGCTATCTTCTCTTTTTCCCATTTTCCCTTCCATTTGTCAAAATCATCTACTGTTCCAGTCAGAATCAGCTTGTCTACTGCCCTGGTAAGGGCCACATACAAGACCCTCATCTCTTCTGACAGGTTTTCTCTGTTTATTTGAATTTTCGAAGCAAATCTAGGCAA
>NZ_CEZJXU010000279.1:0-3432 GCF_983023055.1 Dethiosulfatibacter sp.
ATCCTTTCAGGGGTGTATCAGAAGACTGAAGGAAAAATTCTCTATAAGGGAAAAGCGGTGGAATTCAAGAATCCGAAGGAAGCACAAAAAAGCGGCATAGCAATAATTCATCAAGAGCTTAATATGGTTTCCGAGCTTTCCATAGGAGAAAATATATTTCTCGGAAGGGAGCCCAGGAAATATGGCAATGTAATAGACTGGAAGAAGCTATATGACGATGCGGAAGCACTACTAAAACAATTGAACATCAATGAAAACCCACGTAAAAAAATAAAGAATCTCAGCATAGGTAAGAAACAGATGGTTGAAATAGCAAAGGCTTTATCACTGGATGCGGAAATTATCATCATGGACGAACCAACAGATGCTTTGACAGATACAGAAACAGAAAGTCTTTTCAAAATAATCGAAACACTCATCGAAAAAGATAAAAGCATAGTATACATTTCTCATAGACTAAAAGAAATATTTCAAATGTGTGATTATGTGACCGTTCTTAGAGACGGACAATTCATATCCGAAAATCCAGTAGAAGAAATCGACGAAAACAAGTTAATAGAAATGATGGTAGGCAGAAAGCTTGAGGAACAGTATCCATACCTTGTTAAGGAACCGGGGGATGCTTTACTTAAGGTTAAAAAAATCAGCAACAGCCATGTAAGAGACATATCATTTGAGGTTAGAGCGGGAGAAATCCTTGGTGTTGCAGGTCTTATGGGAGCAGGGAGAACTGAGCTTGCCAAATCCATATATGGAACTATTAAGATAGATACTGGAACAGTATATCTTGAACACCATGCAGTAAAGATCAAGTCTGAACATGATGCTTTGAAATACGGCATAGCCTATGTTTCAGAAGACAGGAAGAAGTATGGTCTTGTTCTTGGGCTAAGCGTAAGGGAAAACATAAGTTTGTCATCCTTAAATAAAATTTCAAAATATCATATAATCAACAAGCCCAGGGAAAAGAAGGAAGCGGAATACTACGTAGAAAAGATGTCAATAAAGACTCCATCCCTGAGACAGCGGGTCAAGAATCTAAGTGGAGGAAACCAGCAGAAGGTTAGCATTGCGAAGACTTTACTGACGAAGCCCAAAGTACTAATACTGGACGAACCCACAAGAGGTGTCGATGTAGGAGCAAAGAAGGAAATTTACGAGCTTATCAACGAATTCAAGAGTCAGGGAATGGGCATAATATTAATATCCTCTGAAATCCCTGAAATTCTAGGCATATGCGACAGGGTCATGGTAATGTACGAGGGAGGCGTGTCGGGATTTCTCGATAGAAAGGATGCCGACCAGGAAAAAATCATGAGACTTGCAGTAGGAATTAAGGAGGATGGATAATGGACAGTAAATCAAAAAACAAAGTCAAGGAAAACGACAGGGACTATAAATATTATTTGAAAAAATACCAGTCCGTTGTAGGCTTGATATTATTTTCCGTGCTCATTTCACTCCTTGAAAGAAGGTTTCTCACTGTTGGAAACATCTTCAATGTATTTAGGCAATCATCAATAAACGCCGTTATTGCAACTGGGATGACCTTTGTAATCATTACCGGAGGAATTGACCTTTCAGTAGGATCCACATTGGCATTCAGTAGTGCCGTTGGAGCATTCCTCCTTGGAAGCGGAATGAATACGCCTCTGGCAGTAATAATTACACTTATTGTAGGACTTGTAATAGGAATGTCAAACGGGATAATAATATCCAAGGCAAAGCTTCAGCCTTTCATAGTGACACTGGCAATGATGACAATATTCAGGGGAGCAACACTTGTGTTCACCCAGGGCAGGCCAATAAGCACAGGATATGAAAAAAATGCGGATCTCTTTTCAAGCATTGGTACAGGAAGTTTGTTTGGACTTCCTACACCAATAATAATAATGATTATAATATTTGCAATCGCGTTTTTCATATTGAGAAATACTACCATAGGAAGATATGTATTTTCAGTAGGTGGAAATGAGGAAGCTACAAAGCTGTCGGGTATCAATGTGGACAGGATTAAGATATTTGCATATGGAGCAAGCGGATTACTTGCCGCACTGGCTGGAATAATAGTTACAGCCAGACTGTCATCGGCACAACCGACGGCAGGATCGGGATATGAGCTTGATGCAATAGCTGCAGTTGTAATTGGAGGAACATCACTGGCAGGAGGGATAGGATCCATATTCGGTACCATAATCGGTGCCTTGATAATTGGAATTCTTAACAATGCTCTGAACCTTTTGGATGTTGGATCCTATTACCAGCAGCTGGCAAAGGGTCTTGTAATACTCATAGCAGTGCTCCTTGACAGAAAAGAAAAATAGATAAAAGAAGGCATCCATTATGAAGATTCATGATAAGAAATATGATTATATAATAGTGGGAAGCGGAACCGGTGGTGCAACTTTGGCGAGAGAGTTAAGCCGGGAAAATGAAAACATTCTCGTTATTGAAAAAGGAAGACATGAAGAAAAATATGGGAGTTTCGCCGATTCATTGAGGTATTTCGATCTTCATAAAATTACCCATATGCCAATAAAATCAAAAGAAGGCGTAAGAATATACAGAACAATAATGGCAGGTGGCAGCGGATTTGTGTCGGCTGGAAACTTTGTCAGAAGCATGGAGAAGGAATTCAAAGAGATGGGTTTGGATTTGACTGAAGAATTTCTTGAAACAGAAAGAGAGCTAAAGATAGCTCCAATATATGAAGGTCTCATTTCAAAGGGAGGATGGGCTATAGCCGAGGCTGCCAATGAGCTTGGCTGCAATATGAAGCTTATGCCAAAGGCGATAAATCCGGCAAAATGCATAAAGTGCGGCAATTGTACCCTTGGATGCATAACAGGAGCCAAATGGACTCCACTTGTCTACCTTAAGGAAGCTGAAGAACGTGGGGTGGAAATAATGTATAACACCTCGGTTAAAAAAGTAGTTGAAGAAAATGGAAGTGTAAAGGGAGTGCTCATACACAGGGGAAAAGATGAAACTCTTATAAAGGCAGGCAAGGTAATACTGTCAGCGGGAGGAATTGGAACACCTATCATTCTACAGTTATCGGGAATTAAAAATGCAGGCAATAGTCTCTTTGTAGATACTTTTGTAATGGTCTACGTCATCCATGAAGAACTTAGCCTTGTTCATGAACCTCAAATGTCCCTGGTGTGTACCAGATTCCATAAAAGTGACGGATTCATATTGTCGCCCCATGTCAATCATCCAAGACCTTTGAAGTATATTGAAGCAGGAATGAGTGGATTTATGATGGATGACAAAAAGACATTGGGTATAATGACAAAAATAAGAGATGAAAATCTGGGACGAGTTTATCCCAATGGGTCAATACTAAAGACAGTGACAAGAAAAGACAGGGGAAAAATATTAAAGGGAACAGACCTGTCAACCGAGATACTATTGAAGACTGGAGTGAAG
>NZ_CEZJXU010000280.1:0-2911 GCF_983023055.1 Dethiosulfatibacter sp.
ATTCTGAAGCTTTCTCACCTTGGTTATATCCTGGATGATAAGAAGCGTGCCAAGCTTTTCATCTTTATTGCTGTTTGAAAGTATTGGGCTTGCATAGATTTTTATTATTCTGTCTTTCACGCCGTATGTATTTATTTCGTCAACTTCATATTGGTTTTTCTTTATAGAATTTTCAAGAAGCTTGAATATTGCCGAGTTTCTTACTATTTCATGAACCTGTCTTCCTTCAAAATTATCTTCCTTTATTTCAAGTATGTCCCTGAAGGCTTCGTTGTAGAGAAACACCTTATACTTGTTGTCCACAGCTATTATTCCGTTTTTCATACTACTGAGAACTGATTCCAACTCGGATTTCCTATATTCCAAATTTCCCAGGTTATCATTCAGCTTCATGGTCATTTCATTGAATGAATCTGCAAGCTTTCCAATCTGGTCCTTGGATCTTATAAATATCCTTCTATCAAAATTTCCATTTGAAATTTCTATGGCTCCGTTTGTAAGTTCGTCTATTGGCTTCATAAGCTTCCTGGTAATAAGATAAGCCAATATAAGGGCAGCAATGGCTCCCCAAAAAATGCTGAAGAGAATGTATTTAATAACCTCTATGGCAACTTGTTTTACCTGAATCAAAGGTACGGATATTCTCAAGACACCATCAAATGAATCAATACCAATAGGAGTTGCAGTATATAGATAGTATGCCCCCAAGGTGTTGCTGAACCTTACAGAGCTTTCAGTTTCTCCCTTTAAAGCTTTTGCAATTTCTTCCCTGTAGGCATGGTTTTCCATAATCCTATAGTCTTCATCAGAATCACCTACAACTACTCCGGTGCTGTCTATAATTGTAATCCTGTAGTTGGACATTTCAGAATACTTGGCAACAAAGTCCTCGAAATCAATTTCACCCTTATTGTATTCAAGCTCTAGAATTTCATTGAGCAGATTCGCCTGTATAACTGAATCCTTCTTAATTGTATCCTCAAAGTATTTGTTTCCCCTGTTCCATGAAAACAAAGCCACTACAACTATTGTAATTAAAATCACAAAAATATATGAGCTCATTAATTTTTTCTGCATTATATCACAACCTTGTAAATTTAAACATATTTGTAGCCTATTCCTCTGACTGTCTTAATATGTTTAGGATTTTTATCGTCTTCTTCTATTTTCTTTCTCAGATTTCTTATATGTACATCAACAGTCCTGGTTTCACCGAGATAATCGTAACCCCATACCTTTTCAAGAAGATAGTCTCTCCCAAATACCCGTCCCTTATTTTTAGCAAGGAGATACAATACTTCAAATTCCTTCAAAGTAAGTTCGACAATTTCTCCATTTACTGCAACCTCTTGAGTTGATCGATTTATTCTGATTTCATCAGTTTCTATAATATCAAACTCTTCAGCTTCTTCCTCTTTTTTCCTAACCCTGTCATTTCTTCTCAGAAGAGCTTTAATCCTTGCCATGAGTTCATGTATTCCAAAAGGCTTTCCCAAATAGTCGTCTGCACCCATTTCTAGTCCAAGGACAGTATCTATTTCCTCATTTTTTGCAGTTAGCATAATGACAGGGGTATCTTTTATCCTGTCATGGTTTCTAATGAACTTGAGAATCTCCAAACCGTCAATGCCGGGAAGCATAAGATCCAGGAGTGCAATATCAAAATCGTCTTTTTCTAGTGATACAAGGGCATCTTCGCCGTTGTACTTTTCTGTAACATCAAATCCATTTTTTTCCAGGTTGTATTTAAGGAGTTCCAATATGTTTTCTTCATCATCCACTATTAGTATTCTTTTTTTATCCAATATAAACCCTCGCTTATTAAAGATTATAATCCTTCATAAATTTGGTCATGATTTCCTGTCACTGTGAAGTTGATCCATTCAGCAATATTAGTAGCATGGTCTCCCATTCTTTCAAGGTATTTAGCTATGAAAATGAAATATGTACATTGTCTTGCAGTCTTTGGATTGTTTTCCATGATTACTATCAACTCTTCAACAATATCCTCGAAATATTTATCTACAATATCATCATGCTTAAAGACTTCTCTAGCCATATCCGTATCATTTTTAATACAGCAATCTATCACGTTGTTGATCATTTGTTTGACTTCCTCAGCCATCTTCGGAATTCTTATAAGTGGTTTGACATAAGTTTCTCCAGACAACTTTATTGTATAATTGGATATATCAGAACAGTGGTCACCTATCCTTTCAAGATCTGTGATTATCTTTAGCACTGATGTTATATCTCTCAAATCAGAAGCCATAGGCTGTTGTCCTGCAATAATCATCAGACAACTCTTCTCTATCTTCAATTCCATATTATCAATTTCATCATCTCTTACAATTACACTTTCAGCAAGTTTCACATCCTGAGTTGTAAGAGCCCTAATTGTATCATCCATTGATTTTTCTACTATAGTCTGCATTTCTATTAGATCTTTATGCAACTTATTAAGCTTTTCTTCATAAGCATATCTCTGTGGCATATAAACTCTTCCTCCTTTTATTATCCAAATCTTCCTGTTATATAATCTTCGGTTTTCTGATTTTTGGGATTACTGAATATGTTTTCAGTTTCGTCAAATTCAATGAGCTCCCCCATAAGAAAGAAGGCAGTCTTGTCCGAAATCCTTGCGGCCTGTTGCATATTATGAGTTACCATAACGATTGTGTAATTCTTCTTAAGTTCCACAGCAAGATTCTCTATCTTGAGTGTAGCAATAGGATCCAGTGCAGAAGTAGGTTCATCCATTAATAGAACCTCCGGTTCAACAGCAAGTGCCCTGGCAATACAAATTCTTTGCTGCTGTCCTCCGGATACTCCCAGTGCACTTTTTTTTAACCTGTCCTTTACCTCGTCCCAAATTGCAGCATTTCTCAAACTTCTTTCAACAATTTCATCA
>NZ_CEZJXU010000280.1:2921-3430 GCF_983023055.1 Dethiosulfatibacter sp.
TTTTTCTTGATTCCATGAGTTTTGGGACCATATGCAACATTATCGTAAATGCTCATGGGAAATGGATTTGGCTTTTGAAAAACCATACCCACCCTGGACCTTAATTTAATGACATCTATGTCTCCGTATATGTCCTGGTTGTCAAGATATATTCCGCCCTCAACCTTGATTCCTTCAATCTCATCATTCATTCTATTCAAAGTTCTAACAAAAGTTGACTTTCCACATCCTGAAGGTCCAATAAGAGCTGTAATTTCCTTTGTACCTATTTCCATGTTTATCTTTTTCAATGCCTGAAAATCTCCGTAATACAGGTCAAGATCCTTGACAGAGAATTTAATATTATTATTCATTATATTTTACCTCAATAAAAAATTTAAATAAAGGATTATTTAGATTTGTTGAATCCCAGTGTTATAAGTTTTGACAGTCCATTTAATATCAATATCAAAAAAATTACAACAGTACCTATGGCACAAGCCATTTCAATATTTCCCTC
The DNA here is from genome assembly GCF_983023055.1 of Dethiosulfatibacter sp. Taxonomy (NCBI): domain Bacteria; kingdom Bacillati; phylum Bacillota; class Tissierellia; genus Dethiosulfatibacter; species Dethiosulfatibacter sp. Next base: position 3,421 of record NZ_CEZJXU010000280.1, read on the forward strand.
TTCCTTAGCT
>NZ_CEZJXU010000281.1:0-1900 GCF_983023055.1 Dethiosulfatibacter sp.
ACTACTATTTTCGAGTTACAGATTCATATTGAAAAGCATAAGGAATATCTTCAACAGCTCGGTCGAGGATTTGGATATAAAAAGACTGCAAGCGCTTATATTTGCAAGAAAAAAGAGCGTGAAAGAAATGCATCAAAATTATATTGAAGATTTAATTCAGCAAAATGAAGAAAATATAGATGACCAAGTATCAATAAAACAGTAGAAAAGAAAAAATAGTCTGTCGGTATTTTTGCGATTTTTTGTGTTATATATAAGGCTTTTCATTGAGTGGATAAATCGATTAATTTGGGGTAGAAATAATAAATGTGGAGTTGTAGTATAAAATATCAAAAAATAAAAATAAAGAAAGAAGGAGAAAAATATGTTTAAAATAAGGAATTTTGAGGATAATGACGATGTAAAAATTTTAGAAGAATCAGGAGCGTTTAAGGTAGTAGAATATCAAAGAGATTTAAGTGTAAATCATTTGACAGCTCAAACTGCTTATTATGCTTCTGAAATGAATGTTAGAAGAAGACAGTTGGTTTGCGATGTAAGCCTTTCTAACATTACGATTCAAGCAGGAGCCATGCAGTGGATGGCTGGTAATGTAAAAGCCACAACAGGTATCAAAGGGGTAGGAGATCTTATTGGGAAAACGTTTAGAGGAAAGATTACAAAAGAATCTGCAATAAAGCCTGAGTACACAGGAACCGGTAAACTTGTATTAGAGCCAACATATAAGCATATTTTACTTATTGATGTTGATGACTGGAATCGTTCAATAGTAATTGAAGATGGTTTGTTTTTAGCTTGTGATTCAGAATTAAAGCATAAAGCTGTTATGAAGTCAAATCTTTCATCTGCTGCATTAGGTGGAGAAGGACTTTTTAACCTTGGACTTTCTGGTGGTGGAGTTGTTGCACTTGAATCATATGTACCGAGAGAGGAACTAATAGAAATAGAGTTGGAAGAGGATGAGTTGAAAATTGATGGTAATATGGCGATTGCTTGGTCTGGCAGCTTGAAATTCACAGTAGAAAGGTCAGGAAAAACACTTATTGGTTCAGCTGCTTCGGGAGAAGGTTTAGTTAATGTATATCGTGGAACAGGGAAAGTTTTAATGGCGCCAGTTATTCGATAAAAGGAATAGTCTAGTTTTTAAAGCTTTACAATTTGGATACTTGATTATATACTACAGTAATATTAAATATATTATAATAATTTAGGAGGACAATCGTGAAAATTATTTCTAATGTGGAAACAGCTAATGAAATTAAAAAAATTATTACTGCCAAAACAGGCCAACCTAGTAATGTAAGAATTTATGTTGCAGGAATGGGTTGATCAGGTCCAAGTTTTGGATTAGCTCTGGATGAGCTAAAAGATGAAGATAAGTCATATGATTTTGAGGAAATAAATTTTGTCATGGAAGGTCTTGTACATGATCAATTTGGTGATTTCAAAGTTGAATACAGCGGTGGCGGTTATATGGTAGTGCCAGTTAACCAATCACCGAGTGAATGTGGGTCTTGCTCAGGTTCATGTTCATAAACTGTTTCAATTAAAAGTCAAGCAATCAAGTGAGAATTTTCACTTGATTGTTTTTTTGAATTGGTAGAAGACAGCATCGATTGCTTGATGAAAGCAATAATAGACTGGTAAGGACGTGAATTCGTATATATATGTGAGAGAAGAAACGGGCTTTGGACGGCACGGGTATCTTCTCTTTTTATTTTGTCTACAATATTACAATAAAGTGCGATATATGTTATACTAGTTTCAATAGTCTGTTGAAGTAACATTGTAGGCATTGCTGATGTTTTGCCAACATATCCTGCAGACTACATAATGAATCATTATGATACAAAAGGAGTAACACATATGGAAAATAATTCGATTGAACGAATGAAACAAT
>NZ_CEZJXU010000281.1:2000-3398 GCF_983023055.1 Dethiosulfatibacter sp.
GAAACAATAAAGAAAATAAAACCGGAGCCAATAGTAAAGCAAAAAAAGGTTAAGTAGTTCAATTTAATAGTGTGAAAATAGTAAAGAGTAGATTTCAACTGCCTTTTTTATTTGTAGTAAATCAGAGAGGGAAGATATAATTCAAGAAATTATATCTTCCCTCTTTAATGCTGATAAATATTTGTTACTCAGACTTCAGTTTGATATAATTAAACTAGACATAAGGATTATTCTACTGTATTAAAGGAGGCGTATTATGAATTGTAACCATTGTAATAAAAAGATTTCAAAGGATAGCAAGTTTTGTGAATTTTGTGGAACACCTGTGGTAGTGGAGAAATCATCCCATAGCCAACCAAAAAAATACAAGAAGATGGTCTTCAGCAAGAATATTGTTTTAGGTAAAGATGGTATATATCGTTGGACATATAGAATGAATATGTGGAAAAATCCAACAATTATGATTACATTATGGAAAGTTTTCTTTATAGGTGGGATGTTCCCAGTTCTTTTGGTAACGGGATTAGAGATTTTTGAGCAAGGATTTTTAGATGCTGTCAGTGTTTTTATTTCGATGTTTCTTGGAATGATAGGTGTAGTAACAGCCTTTGTAATTATTGCTTACCCTATTGTAACGGTTATGAATGGAGGTGGCTATCAAGTTGTCTTTGAATTGAATGACAAAGGAGTTCATCATATTCAAATGAAAAAACAGTTTAAGAAGAATCAAGTTATGGCTATGATTACTGTGTTGGCTGGTGTTGCAACGGGTAGTCCTCAAACTGCAGGTGCAGGTCTAATGGCAGGTTCTAAAGAGAGTAGTTATTCTGAATTCAAAAATGTAAAAAAAATAGTAGCAAAGCCTAGCAGGCATGTTATCTATGTTAATGAGAGCTTAGATCACAATCAGGTCTACGTGGCCAAAGAAGATTTTGAACAAGTAAAGGCATATATAATTAATCATTGTAAGGAGTTAACGCTAGTTGAAAAATAGAGATTAGGAGGATATCATTATTAATGTTGCTAATTAGTATAACTATCCTCAAAGCTTTCAAGTATCATCAATTCTATCTGTAAGTCCTCTTTTTTGTTTTTACTATTAAAATATCCAATGATAGAACCAATAATTGCATATAAAAGTACATTTGAAATATTCCAAATAATTCCACCCAATATAGCTGTATAAAACCCTCCAAGTATAAGTCCAATGAATCCACTAATAAACCCAGCTATTGCTGTTTGTTCTAATGTATATGTTTTTAGTGCCTTTCTCTTTCTTTGTATAACCTTACTTAATAATTGTTTGTCCATAAATTTGCCGCTCCTATTCAATAGTAAATTTTAATGTTAACTTCCTGCTTTTTTACGCCTAAAAATCCTCATTTTGTATATCTTGTA
>NZ_CEZJXU010000282.1:0-3397 GCF_983023055.1 Dethiosulfatibacter sp.
AGATTATCCTTCCTGCCGCTGATGGCAAGTCTGATAAGGTTGTAGGTGAGAGTGATATTGCATATGGTCTATTAAAAGGGGAAAAGGTTGTAATGGATTTTATTGCTACTCAAGGTTCTGTAACAAGGGTTGAAGCTGAGAAAATATTAAGTCTTGGTAAAACTCAGTCTTATACAGTGTTGAAGAGGATGTGCGACAAAAGGATACTAGTTAAAATTGGAAGGGGCAAGGATACAAAATATATTGCAAATTAGAATAACCAGTAGGTCCTGTCGAATAATACATAAGCGTACCTGTGAAACTTCCGAAAAATGATATGCAATGATTAAATATTCACTCTGATTAAAAGACCAAGTCTACCTTTTATATAAGGTTATGATATATGGGAAACAGGTACGATTCGTGCTTTGTATCGAAGTATGGATATATATGATATTAGAGGAGAAAAATGGTCATAGACAAAGATGCAAAGGTGTTTGATATTTTAGAATAATATGGTGACATTGCTGATGTTATGGACGAGTTTTTGAGCATGCTTAAGAAAGCTTGTGAAACTAAAAAATAATGGCAATTTGAAGATATTCATTAGCAAAGAATGAAGAAGGCAATAAAAGTTTTGTGATTTGTCGAATCAATATCAGTCGATTGTTTAGTTTCGAAATAAATCAAATACACTATCAGACCCTTTGCTCCGTGAATGTGGGGTCTGATTTACGTTTATATATCATTGACATTGCTGTGAATTCAAGTATAATAATTGAGGCAATACTAAAAAGGAAGTGTAATATGAATATTCTAAAAAAAATAAAAGATATTTTACATAAAATTATCACAAAATCAAAAAATAAAATACACAAACCATCTACCCCAATTATGGTTTGTAAAGAAATTTTAATCATAGCGGTATGCTTACAATTAGTACTAGAAATGATGGGACACCGATCAATCATCAATGGTTTGATGACACCACTTACAAACCCGCTTATGTTCATTTGTAGTGTCTTCTTTCTATGTAGTTTCTTAGTTTTTTCTTTATTCCTATCAAAAAGACATTTTGGCTATATTTGTGTCAGTACCATATGGCTTTGGCTTGGTTTTACTAACTTCATATTGTTAAGCTTTAGAACAACACCACTCACTGCTACAGATTTTAAAATGTTAACCTCTGTATTCACTGTTGTTCAACGATATGTAAATACTTTTCAAATGATCCTCATTATTCTTTTTGCATTATCCATTATTGCTTCGCTTATCTTTGTTAGTATTAGGTTACCATTAACCCGAATATACTTGCGTAGAAGTATTGTGACAATAGCAATGTGCTTTCTCTTACTTACAGGCAGTTACAATGCTGCAGTAATTGGGAATGCTGTCACAAAGGATTTTGGTAACATCGCTGAAGCATTCCTTGATTATGGTTTTGCCTATAGTTTTTCTAGAAGTGTAGTTGATAAAGGTATACAAAGGCCAAAGACTTATTCCTCTGAAACTGTTGGTGAAGTCCTTGAAATGCTGCCTATAAAAACAGATTGCATTGAAGATGATTCAACTACTGATGATATATTGATTAATGTAGATGTAGTTCTGGACAAGGTATACGGGGATAAATTAGCAACTGAAGTGGAAATTAACACGACACCAAACATCGTGCTTATCCAACTTGAATCCTTTTTTGATGTTAATAGGATTAAGGGATTAGAATTTAATACAAATCCGTTGCCTTATATGACCAAACTTATGGAAAACTATTCATCAGGTTATGTTACGGTCCCCTCGATAGGTGCGGGTACTGCCAACACAGAATTTGAAATATTAAGTGGAATGAGCCTCGATTATTTTGGCGCAGGTGAATACCCATATAAAACAATTTTAAAGAAATCGACGGTTGAAAGTCTACCATACGCACTCACCGAATTGGACTACCACAATCATGCAATCCATAACAACATGGGTACTTTTTATGCTAGACACAATGTATACCCAAGATTAGGTTTTGACAGTTTTTCTTCCATAGAGTATATGCAGGACATTGAATACAACCCACTCAATTGGGCTAAAGATAAAGTATTAATCCCAGAAATTACTAAAGCACTTCAAGCAACTCAAGAACAAGACTTTATTTTTGCTGTATCGGTGCAACCTCATGGAAAATATCCAGCAGAACCCATTATTGATAACCCAGTCATTGTGCCTTCAAGCGTTATTGGTGCACCAGCAATGATTAGCAATGACATTGATTCATCACTTGAAGATATGACGGACCTTACAGTGCCACTTTCTTCCGAGGAGCCCCTTGAAGAGTTAACTTACAATAAATATCTTTACTATGCGAATCAAGTTTATGAGACGGATGCTTTTGTTGGTGATTTAATCCAAACATTGGAAGACTTCCCTGAACCAATTGTCGTAGTCTTCTATGGCGATCATATGCCCTCTTTAGATATCACAGATGAGGACTTAAAAGATGGCACACCTTTTCAGATTGAATACGTCATATGGGACAACATGGGACTTGAGAAAACAAATCAAGATTTAATGGCATATCAAATGGGTTCGACTATTATGGAAAGACTTGGTTATAGCAATGGTCTTCTAAATCTCTTTCACCAAACTATGAAAGACACAGAGAATTACGAAGAAGAACTTCAGCTACTTCAATACGATATGCTATATGGGGATAAGAATGTATACGGTGGTAAAAACCCCTTCAAAAAGAAAAAAATGAAAATGGGTGTTGATCCTATTAACATCTTAGATGTTACTGATAAAGGTGACGCTATTATAGTTAGTGGCCTGAATTTCACAATGTGGAGTGAGGTGTTTTTAAACAATGAACAGTCTGATACCGTATTCTTAGACAGTCAAACACTGCTTGTACCACACGTTAACATGGCGCCAAACACCACTGTAAAGGTATCACAGATAACAAAAACCGGTAGAGTATTAAGTTCGAGCGATTCCTGGACCAATGAAATAGAAGAATCAATAGAAGAGTTAGTCGATTTAGAATTAATTTTCCAATAAGGTAATCAAAAACCAACATATACCAATATTTAATAGCAGTGCCTGTGAAACCTCCGAAAAAATGCCCTGAAAATCGCAATATTTCCTTGTCTTGAATAATTATTCAACTAAGTCCAGTGATTTTCCAGGATTAAACATTGGACTTAAGAATCATGGCAAGCAATTAAGAGAGGGTGGTAGTCAAGGTCTTAGAATAGAATTGAAATCCATTAAAGAGGGTATAGAAGTTCCGTTGAGATACGAGTCTGATGGTATCAAAAAAATCATATCGATTTTAAGTACTATGATTATAATGTTTGATACTAATATGCTATACTTGTTTTAAGCGGGTATTGAATTAAAATAGTAAAAGTAGGTGTCTGCTGTGTAGATG
>NZ_CEZJXU010000283.1:0-3375 GCF_983023055.1 Dethiosulfatibacter sp.
GGGTGAAATACCAGTGATTGCAGAGGACCTTGGCCATATAACTGAAGAGGTATGTAAATTGAAAAACAAGCTGGGATATCCTGGTATGAGGATATTGCAGTTTGAAAACATGGATGATTTTGAAAGTGAAAACTTCCTTGATAGTATTGATTCAAATACGGTATGTTATACAGGAACCCATGACAATGATACGCTTTATGGATGGTATGAGAAGGCTTATGAAAAATCTGAAACCATTGAGTATATGTGTAATCAGTTGATTAAAAAGCTTTTTAAATGTAGTGCAGACATAGTAATTATTCCTGTTCAGGACCTACTATTAATAGACAGTAATGGAAGAATGAATATTCCAGGAACCAAATACGGAAACTGGGCATGGAAACTTACAACGGACAAATTTAACAATGATCTTATTAAGGGAAAGGCTGAAAGTCTTGCTGAATTGACAACAGAATATGGACGTGTTTGAGGACCTTGATGGAGGTGTTTATGAAATATATTGGAATAGATCTTGGTGGAACGAATCTGAGAGTTGGAATTGTTGATGAAAAAGGTTGTATTTTTGAAAAGAAGGTTGTAAGAACTGAAGGAGATAAGGGTTCGGATTTTGTGATTCAGAGGATTGTTGATACTGCAAGAAGTCTAGAAGGATTTGATAGTGCAGTTGCCGCTGGAGCAGGTGTTCCGGCTGCTATTGACTATAAAAATGGCGTGGTACCTTGCGTTTCCAATCTATCTGGGTGGAATGATGTAAAGCTGAAGTATTTGCTAGAGGAAGCATTTAGGAAAAGAGTGTTTCTGGAAAACGATGCAAATGCGGCGGGATATGGAGAGGCCATATTTGGTGCTGGTCGGGGACATAATATTGTTCAATACATTACAATAAGCACAGGAGTAGGAGGAGGCCTTGTCATAGGTGGTAAGGTAATCCGAGGCCAATCGGGAAATGCATCTGAAATAGCCAATATAATACTTCCTTCCAAATATGAATTTAATAATAGTAGGGATTGCAATCTTGAGAATTTGGCTAGTGGTACAGCCATAGCATCCTTTGGAAGGAAAAGAATTAAGGGAGTAACTAATGCTGCCGATGTATTTGAGCTATCTCAAGAAGGAAATGTGGAAGCAGTGGCGATAATAGACCATGCGCTGGAATCACTTGCCAGAGGTATTTCAAACATAGCATATGTGGTAGAGCCTGACATATTCGTCCTGGGAGGCGGTGTTATGAAATCTTTGGAACCTCTTCTGGATGAGCTCATTGACAAGACAATGGCATACATGACTCCAAGAATGGGAGAAAGGCTTAAAATTCGTCCAGGAGTATTGGAGGAACCTGGAATGGTAGGGGCTGTGCTTTGTGCAATGGATGGTATGAAGAACTGAAAGGTATAGCATTTAAACAATAACGTAGAGGTGGATAGCGTGAAAAAAGACATGCTCAATGAAATACAAAAAAACGAGATAATAAAGCTGATAATGGGATATATGGAAGAAGAGCTAGATATAGAGATGGGAAATATGCAGGCAATGCTCATCCTTGATTTCATATTGAAGGAAATTGGACCATATATATACAAGGCTGGAATAGATGATGCAGCAAAGTTTATTGGGGCCAAGCTTGAGGATTTGTACGAGCTTACAATATGATTCTTGGCTTTAAATGGGTAGGGAGGATGAGATTTGATTTTTAGTGGAGATGTGATGGATAGGAAAATAGGTATTTATTCATGGTTTGGAGTTATGCTTCCAATGGAAGACAGACTAAGGAAAATAAAAAAAGCAGGTTTTGATTCAACGATGCTGTGGTGGGGTGACAAGGTGGCATTTTGGGAGTTTGACAAAGAGGACCTTGTGAAAAAAACGGATGAAATTGGCCTTGTAATTGAGAATATACATCTGCCATACAATGATATAAACAACTTGTGGGAAAAATCGATTAGCAGCAGAAAACTTGTAGATGACTACAAAGGATGGATCAGGGATTGCAGGGATTTTAATATCGGTGGTGCTGTTATTCACCTGGAACATGAGAACTTCCTTGTAGACAGGACTGACTATGGATTTAAAAATCTTTATGAAATAATAGATTATGCAGAATGTATGGGTGTCGATATCGCTGTTGAAAACACATGTAATACAGAAATACTCAGGAAGGTACTCAACTGCTTTGACAGCAAACATCTAAAGTTTTGTTATGATTCCTCCCATGACTGGGTTGTATGTGAAAATCCGGGAGAACTCATACTTGAATTTGGAAACCGGCTTAAGTATCTACATCTTTCAGACAATGACATGGAAAAGGATAGACACTGGATTCCTGGTACGGGGAAGGTGGATTGGAATATTGTTGCTGAAAACTTTAGTAAAATTGGATTTGAAGGAAACATCTCCTTTGAGGTATGTCCTTTTGACTACAACGGAACTGCTGAAGAGGTATTGTCAATTACCTATGGATTCGGTGTGGATTTAAACAATAAGATAAAAGACAACGGGAGAATTATATGAATCTAGGCTTGGAATGGATAATACTCTATATTTTACTAGGTATTTTGATAAGTTTATCACTTATTAATCTGTCTAGACTATCTGGATTGAAAAAGAATAAAAATGATGAGAAGATGTTGTCTGACCTGAAGATGACACTTATTGAAAATAATGGAAAAATCTTTGAAAAGCTTCAAAAAAATTCTGTGGACATGACGGAATCATTTTTAAGGTTTCAAAACAATGTATCTAAAAATGTTAACGAGTCAAACCACAGGCTTACTGAAAGTCTAGGCAGTAGTTTTAATACCTTGAACTCAAGGATAGAGGGAAATCTTGACAGGATTGGAAACAAGGTGGATGAGAGGCTAAGCGAAGGTTTCGAGAAGACAAACAAGACATTTAACAATGTCATTGAAAGGCTTTCCAAAATAGATGAGGCTCAGAAAAAAATTGACAGCCTCTCAACAAATATAGTATCTCTTCAGGATATACTTACAGACAAGAAAAGTAGGGGAACCTTTGGGGAGGTTCAACTTAATAATATTCTTAAATCTGTTTTCGGAGAGAAGAATGAAAAGATATTTCAGATACAGAAAACTCTTTCAAATGCAACCATAGCAGATGCGGTTCTCCATCTTCCTGAACCTGTTGGAACCATCTGTCTGGATTCAAAGTTCCCTCTTGAAAACTTTAGAAGGATGACTGACAAGTCTTTGAGTGAAATTGAAAGGTTAAGAGCAGAAAAGAACTTTAAGATTAATGTGAAGAAGCATATAGAAGACATTGGAAGCAAGTATATAATAGACGGGGAAACTGCAGACCAGGCTATAATGTTTATTCCGGCAGAAGCTATATTTGCGGAGATCAATGCATATCATGAAAATC
>NZ_CEZJXU010000284.1:0-3374 GCF_983023055.1 Dethiosulfatibacter sp.
AATAATGAGTAGTCCAAGGGATAACGTATGTTGGATGGAGCACAGGTAGCATCTATGATTAATGTTCCATCGTTTGTTGATTTCTCTTCTTCGTTTTTATCATCTGAAGAACTACCGGAACCAAGAGTAGGATTATCGTCATCATCTTTCGCATCTGTCTTTTGCTTGGCATTTGCCAACAGGCATTCGTTGGCCTCTATCAACATTTCAGCACTAATACGCTTTCTGAATGCAACCAATGAGCTGGAGTCAAACGGTGCTGTTTTCTGATAACCTGGCAAACCTATAAAATACTGATAATATGGATTTTCAGTCAACTGCGCCACTAGTTCTTCGTCCGAAAATCCGTACTTGGTTTGTATGATTAAGGAACCAAGAGCCATGCGTAGAGGTTTTGCCACATTTCCAGTATTACTTGGAAACAGTGCTGCATATTTTTTCTCAAACTGATTCCAGGGAATTATATCTGCCATTTTTATCCATCGGTTTTCTGGATTCATTTCAAGTCCTAATGGTTGATTGAAGTCTTGAAAATTAGGTTGCGATTTGTCAGCGGCTTTATACATTATTTTGACTCCTTATGAATGATATTGTATGAGTAAGTGCAAGGAAAATGCTATTTGATGCGAATTACCCTTGCATCTATTATACCAAATTTACGCTTTAAATGCAGTAAAATCAACACTTTGAATGTTAATCAGTAGACACTAATTATAGATGAAAATTATTTATATAGTTATATATAAGATAGATTAACAAATGGAGGATGACAGTATGAAAGAAAATGGCGATTATAAAATGACTCATAAAGAAGTTGAATATTGCATGAAGATTATGCTTAATACAGTAACAGATGGTGCCATGCTTGTTTCATCAGAAGGTATAATCGAATATTACAACAAGCAGATGGGTTTGATGGAAGGCTTTAGTGCTAAGGATGTTTTGGGAAAGAGAATCACCGAGGTATATAAGGTAAGCGAGGAAAACAGTGAGCACCACAGTGTAAGAAGGACGGGTACTCCAATTCTTGACAGGTACCAGGACTATTTTTCAAACAAGAACCAGAAGATATCTTCTGTAGCCAGTACCTATCCTATAATAAGAAATGGTGAGATGATTGCCACCTACTCAGTTTGTAGAAGCGTAGATAAGGTTGCTGACCTTTTGAAAAGAACAAAGGAAATTGAAAACAGTGCCAGCCTCAATGTCATAAGTACTGAAAACAATACAAGATATTCATTTAAGAACATAATCACAAACAGTGAAAAGATGAGCTCAATAATAGAAAAGGCAAAGAAATTTTCAAAATACAACAGCAATGTACTAATCTTCGGAGAGACAGGAGTGGGAAAGGAAATATTCGCCCAAGGAATCCACAACTACAATTCAGTAAACAAAAGGCAGCCTTTCGTGGGAATAAATTGTTCCGCAATACCTGAAAACCTTCTTGAAAGCAGTCTTTTTGGTACTATAAAAGGAGCATATACTGGAGCGGAAAACAGGAAGGGACTTATTGAAAAGGCAGGCTTTGGTACCTTGCTTCTTGATGAGATAAATTCAATGCCTCTTTCTTTACAGGCTAAAATACTCAGGGTTATTCAGGAAAAGAAATTTAGACGGATAGGAAGTACCGAAATGGTAAGTTTGAACTGCAGGATAATAAGTTCTACAAACATAAGTCCTGAGAGATGTTTAAGTGAAAACCTTATAAGAAAGGACCTGTATTATCGTATTTCAACCAGTACTTTGGAGATACCTTCCCTTAGAGAAAGAAAATCTGATATACTTCCCCTGATTAATTATTTCACAGAGATGTACGGATCAAAATACGGACTTTTCAATCTTGAAGTTACAGATAATGTATATGAAATATTGAAAGGATACTCCTATCCTGGAAATGTCAGGGAGCTTGAAAACATAATCGAATCTGCCATAACTCTTGCCGATGATGACCAGATAGTTGATGTGAATTGTCTTCCTGACAGGATTTACGGAGAAGACGAAGCTCCTTCAAGGAAAAAGGAAGGATTGGGAGAATTTCTAAGAAATGCAGAACGTGACAGGATAATAGAGGCTTTGGAAGAGAATGACTGGAATATAACAAGAAGTGCTGAAAGCCTTAAGATAGTGAGGCAAAATCTTCAATATAGAATGAAAAAGCTTAGCATTAAGAAGATGAAAAGTCATGGAAATTGGTAAAAAAGTATTAAAACAAAGATTTTGTTAATGATAATTAATATCATTTGCAAATTTTTTGTTATATAATGAGTACATAAATAAGGAAATTCAATATTTGATAAAAAATTAGGTGGTGGAAAACATGATTGGTGAACAAATTTTCATAACAACGGTATTCGCAGCAGGATTTTTATCATTCTTTGCTCCTTGCACTTTTCCTCTCTTGCCTGTATATATAGGTGTTATTACAGGAAAGGCCGATGGTAAGAAGTCGGATAGAGGGAAATACAGAGTAAATCTTGTGGCAATAGGAAGGACCATGGTATTTGTACTTGGACTTTCTACAATTTTTCTGATCCTGGGCTTTGGTGCCGGGGCACTTGGAAAATACATATACGGAAATACATTCAGGATAATAAGCGGATCTATAGTCATACTTCTTGGTCTTTCACAGATGGGACTTTTTAACCTAAAGTTTATGAATTTTAATAAATCTGTAAGGTTTGAAAGGAGCAAGAAGCACGATCTTTTGGGAACCTATCTTTTAGGACTTACTTTCAGCTTTGCATGGACACCATGTGTAGGACCGGTTCTTGGAGCCATACTTGTGGTTTCATCAGGCGGTGGACAGGCTCTTTATGGATTGTCTCTCATGCTTGTTTACATCCTTGGTCTGGCAGTGCCGTTTCTAATAATGGCTCTTCTTTCAGACATATTGCTTGAAAAATTCACAAAAATCGAGAAGCACCTAATGACTATCAAGAGGGTAGGAGGAGCAATAATAGTTCTCATGGGAATTTTGCTCATGACTCAGAATTTGAATGTGTTGGCAGGATTTTTCGAAAATCTGCTTTAGCGCAGAATAATTATAAATTCAGCTCCCTACTCCTCGGTACGACAATACTCAAATTTATATGGAAAATTATCATACCTCGAAGTCGAGACCTCACTGAAATTTCTAATTATTCTTGGGTGTTAGGGTTGCAGAAGTTTAGAAAAATTCCGAATAGATAGGAGGTAAAGAAAATGAACAACAAGAAACTTATAATATTTATATTGGTGGCAGTTCTAATTATTGCAGTAGGAGCATATATTTATAACGGACAGAACAGCGATACTGCAATGGATAATGATGAAATGAAGGACAACATTGAGGAGGACAAGGACATGGATGCAGACATGGACAAGGATGACGA
>NZ_CEZJXU010000285.1:0-3372 GCF_983023055.1 Dethiosulfatibacter sp.
AAATTTAACAAAAACTATTGACTTTAATATTTTTCAGATATATAATATCGGTGAAAAGAACAAAAACTATATTTAATAAAAATGTAAGACAATATAAAAGTATAGAGGAGTAGTCTAATGAATGAAATATTTGTATGTGTAGGTAGTGCGTGTCATCTAAAGGGCTCATATGACGTAATAGATTATTTTAAAAACTGGATAAAGGATAATGAACTTCAAAATGATTTTGTGGTTAAAGCTTCATTCTGTCTGGGTCACTGTACAGAGGCTGTTTCAGTGAAAGTTGATGAAGTGATTTATTCAGTATCACCTGACAGTGTTGAAGAATTCATCAACAAAAATATTGCATGGAGTTGCTAATATGAAGATTATGGATTTTTATCCCGCAAATTGTAAAAATTGTTATAAATGTGTGAGGAATTGTCCGGTAAAGGCTATAAGGATAGTAAACGACCAGGCGGAAATCATAGAAGACAGGTGCATTGGCTGTGGAAGATGCTTCAATGTCTGTCCGCAGAATGCAAGAAACATCCACAGCGACCTTGACAATGTGAAGCAAGCACTGAAAAGAAAAAAAGTAATAGTAAGTATAGCGCCCAGCTACAGAGGAATATATCCTAATTATAAAAAACTTATTGGAGCGCTTAAGAAGCTAGGGATAGATACAGTTGAAGAAACAGCAGTAGGGGCTGAACTAGTTACGGATCTTTACGGCAGGTATATGGATGAAAATCCTGGTAAGAGTGTAATTACATCCTGTTGTCCTTCGGTAAACCTTCTAATCAGAAGATACTTTTCAGAAATAGGGGACAGTATAATACCAGTTGACACTCCAATGATTATCCACAGCAAGCTGCTTAAGGAAAAACATGGATATAATTCATATGTGGTATTCCTTGGACCTTGCATATCAAAAAAGATTGAAGCTTACGGGTATCAGAAGCAGAGTATAATCGATGCTGTTATTTCCTTCGAGGAGCTTGAAGGTTGGTTAAGGGAAGAGGATATTCTAATTGCTGACTGTGAAGAGATGATACCTGATATGGAAGCAGGGAAGTTAGGCTCTAGATATCCTATTGAAAGAGGAATACTTGCTGGACTTGAAAAGACTATAGAAAAAAACAGCATGACATCAATGTCAGTTAACGGACTTGAAGACTGCATGATGATCTTCGAGGCATTAAGAGATGGAGAAATAGATAATATCTGCATAGAGGCTAATGTATGCAGAGGTGGGTGCATTGGTGGACCTGCAGTTCCAAAGTCCTATGACAATGTCTATAAAAGAAAGATAAGGGCAATGGACTCCATAGGCAGACTGGAGCAGGAGAATATCGAAGAAAAACATTTCGAAAATCTGGATAGACTGCGACCTTACGATAGGATATTTAAAAGGAAAAAATATTCACCTCCATTAATTTGTGAAGAGGAAATGACAAAAATTCTTGCTAAAATGGGTAAATATTCAAAGGATGACGAACTTAACTGCGGAGCCTGTGGATATGATTCATGCAGGGATAAGGCTGTTGCAGTATATGAAGGAAATTCTCATCCTGAAATGTGTATTCCATATATGAGAATGCAGGCTGAAAGGCTTTCAAACATAATCTTCGAGTATTCACCAAACATACTCATACTGATGGATGAGGAGAAAAATGTACTGGATATCAATCCTCAGGGAGAAAAAGTATTTAATGTAAAGCTCAACAATATAAAAGGCAAAAATATAGATATGATAATGGCTTCAAACGATTTTGACGAAGTTGTCAGGGAAGGCAAAAACATTATCGATAAAAAAATCAATTTTCCAAACTACGGACTGAAGGTGAAGGAAAATATCATACATATAAAGGAGCATAAACTCATATACGGATTATTCTCCAACGTGACAGATGAGGAGAATAGAAATATGGAGCTCGCACAGCTTAAATTTAACACCCTTGATACGGTAAACAATGTAATAGACAGGCAGATGCGGGTTGCTCAGGAGATAGCGGGACTTCTTGGAGAAACAACGGCAGAAGCCAAAATAGCTCTTTTAAACCTTAAGAAGGTTGTAGAAAATGAAGAGGGTGAAATAAAATGAGTTGTTACCTGGATATAAATTACAAAAGCATAAACAAGCATGGAGAGGAGCTCTGTGGGGACAATGTAGTTGTAATAAACAACGAGGATGAAGCTGTAATAGTACTGTCAGACGGACTTGGAAGCGGAGTGAAGGCAAGCATACTCTCCACAATGACATCAAAGATAGCATCAACCATGTTGAAGCAGGGAGCAACTCTTAGAGACACCGTTGAAACCATAATAAACACATTGCCTACCTGCCAGGTGAGAAAACTTGCCTATTCCACTTTTACAATGATAAAGATTGACAAGGAAAGGAATATGTATCTGGCAGAATACGACAATCCTCCAGTATTTTTCTACAGACATGGAAGGGATATTCCCCTGGACAAGAAGGAAACCATAATATCAGGGAAGAAGATATTTGAAAGTCAGATAAAACTGGAGGAGGGAGATTCCATAAGTGTAGTAAGTGACGGTGCCGTCCATGCAGGAGTAGGACAGATGCTAAACCTTGGTTGGGCATGGAATGAAATCAACGAATACCTCATGAACCTCAATCATGTAAATGATTCAGCTAATCTTATTAACGGAAACTTCCTGGGAGTATGCAGCAACCTTTACAACAACAAGCCGGGAGACGATACTACAATTGTGACAGTAAAGATGAAGAAGCCTTCCGTAGTGGATGTATTTACAGGACCTCCCCGTGATGGAAATCTTGATATCTTTTATGCGCAGAGGATGGCTGAAGGAGAAGGGAAGAAGGTTATCTGCGGAGGAACTACTGCCCTTATAGCATCAAGGGAGTTGAAAAGAGACATTGAGGTGGATAATGACACCATATCGCCTGATATACCTCCAATAGCATATATTAAAGGATTCGACCTGGTTACTGAGGGAGTACTGACTTTGGGAAAGGCACTTGAAAAGGTGAAATGCTACAACCGTTCAGCCTTTGATGAGGATATAAAGATTAGTGAATACAACGGTGTAGACCTTCTTGTGAAAGTACTCGTGAAAAACAGCACCCATATAAACTTCCACATAGGAAGGGCTGTGAATCCGGCACATCAGAATCCTGACTTTCCAGTAGGCTACAATATAAAGTTCAACATTCTTGAATCTCTCATGAAGGAACTAACCATGTGCGGAAAAACAGTAAAGTCGATATATTATTAAGGAAAATAGTGCAAATTATTATATAAAAAACACTATTTCATATGAAACAGGAGCAGGAAATGAAAAATTTTGAAAATCACGTACAGGAAATCAAATATAGCGTACTTAAGGAACTTGTTAAAG
>NZ_CEZJXU010000286.1:0-3359 GCF_983023055.1 Dethiosulfatibacter sp.
GTCCACAAGCTTGTCCACATCACCTTCAAGTCCAATCCAAGTTACTCTGATTATGTTTTTTCCTCTGAAAAATCCAAGATTGTCCATTGAAAACCTCATTGGACCATTCCCTGACAAGGTAGCTTCAATATTATCTGAAATTTCAGGAATCCTTTCTACGTCAACATCTCCCATAAATTTCACTGTAAGATGGATATTCTTGTAATAAGCCCATCTTCCCTTTTCCGAATTCTTCTTCAATGTTTTTTGGATTTCAAAAATATTCTTTTTTGTCTTCTCATCGAAATCCAATGCTAGAAAAAGTCTCATTAATCCTTTGTCTTCACACTGTTTCTCTTAATAAAGCTGAAAGGAAGTTCAATGGTAGACGGCTGTTCCTTGTCTCCTTCTATCTTCTTAATAAGAGTTCTTATGCTTACTGCACCTATATCGTAGTATGGTTCCGATATTGTTGTAAGGGTCGGTCTTACAAACTGGCTTTCCTTGTAGTTTCCATATCCAACTACCGAAACATCATCAGGCACCTTGTATCCGTTGTCATAGAGATAGTTTATTAGTCCTATAGCCAGTTCGTCATTTGTACAGAATACTGCTGAAATGTTTTCTATCTCAGCGACCACCTCATGGGCAACATCGTAAGCAAAGTTATATCTTCTGCCTCCTGCAGTAAATACCCTTGAATAATCAAGTTCGTTTTCCTTAAGAGCCTCCATATATCCACTTATCTTATCAGCTTCATAGGTAGCTCTATCTTCATAATCAGAAAGGAATGCAATGTTTTCATGTCCTTCATTTATAAGATACTTGGTCATTTCATATGCAGCAGCATGACTATCTATTTTTACATGGTCAATTTTATCATCTCTTATGTCTCTAGTGAAATAAATGGAATTCTTATTGTATTCATCTACCTTTTTAATTACTTCCTCATCAAATCTATAGCCAATGAGAATTATTCCTTCAGCTTGCTTTCTGTTGAGCAGAGACAGATAATTTATCTGTGCTTCCTTGTCATAGTATGAGCTACAAAGAAGTATATCGTAATTGTACATCTTTCCAACTTCTTCCACGCCTTTTACCATTTCTGCAACATAAGTGTTGGACAAGTCGTTTACTATAACACCTATTAGATGAGACCTTCTTGTAACCAGACTTCTGGCAACATCATTTGGTCTATATCCTGTTTCATCGATTATTTCAAGTACTTTTTTCCTAATTTCCGGACTTACCGGTTTTGAGTCGTTGATTACTCTCGATACTGTAGATATGGAAACACCTGACAGTCTTGCTACATCTTTAATATTTACCATAACATCCTCTCTTTTCTATTTTATTTTTATAATAATATTCATCTATTTATTTGCCTGTTTTCCTATTTTCCTTTTTTAGCCCTAATTATTTTCCTGTTTTCCTTCATTATATACTTTTACAGGCTTTTTTCAAGTTTTTTCAATATTCCTTGTTAAAAAAATAAACAACATACTTTAACCCAGTCTATTTTCTATAAGCAAGGCAAGTTCTGAAGCCTTGTTCCTAATTTCTTCCTCGTTTTCCCCTTCAATCATTACCCTTACAAGGGGCTCAGTTCCAGAAGGTCTTATTAAGACTCTTCCCGCACCGTGAAACTCCTCTTCAAGCTTCTTGATGGAGTCTTCTATTACAGAATCCTCCATGTAGGAATTCTTATTCGAATTTTCAACCTTTGCATTTATGAGTACCTGTGGCATTGTTGTCATTATTGACGAAAGCGCAGACAATGACTTTTTTTGTTCTATTACTGCTTCTATAAGTTGAAGTGCCGTAAGAAGGCCGTCTCCAGTAGTATTATATTCAAGGAAAATTATATGTCCCGACTGCTCTCCACCTAGAACATGACCAGACTTTTTCATTTCCTCTATTACATATCTGTCCCCTACCTGTGTCTTAACAACTGCTATGTCCTTTTTATCAAGACAAAGATCAAGTCCCATATTGCTCATTACGGTACCTACTATGGTATTGTTCTGAAGTTTGTTCCTATCCTTAAGATAAGTTCCACAAACAGCCATTATATGGTCACCGTCTATTATGTTTCCTTTCTCATCAACTGCAATCAATCTATCAGCATCTCCGTCAAAGGAAAGTCCTATATCGGCTCCTGTATCTTTTACAAGCTGCTGTATAACTTCAGGATGAGTAGAACCGCTGTTGAAGTTGATGTTTATTCCATTTGGACTGTTATTGATTACATATACTTCTGCTCCAAGCTTGAATATAAGCTCCGGTGCAACCTTGTAAGCCGCTCCGTTTCCACAGTCCATCGCTATCTTAATACCTGAAAAATCAGTATCTACAGTTTTTTCAAGAAAATCCATATAAGTCTTGTTTGGATCTTCAATCACTATTTTCCTTCCAACATGAAAATCCACAGGATAATAGCCTATGTCCGAACCCTCAAGTATTAAGTTTTCTATTTCTTCCTCCATTGAATCCGGAAGCTTGAATCCCTTTGAATCAAAAAATTTGATTCCATTGTATTCAACAGGATTATGGGATGCCGAAATCATTATTCCACCGTCTGCCTTCAGTTCCCTTATAAGACAGGCAACGGCTGGTGTTGGAAGTACTCCGACATACAGTACATCTATTCCAGCAGAATTCAATCCCGCTGAAACCGCACCTTCCAGCATATTTCCGGAAATTCTTGTATCCATTCCTACTACTATTTTAGGTCTGTCTTTTCCCTTTGTAAGTATATATCCGCCTGTTCTGCCTATTTTATAGGCAAGTTCGCTGGAAAGCTCTGTATTTGCTATTCCCCTAACTCCATCTGTTCCAAATAATTTTCCCAATTTGTTCTCCTTATATGTTCATATTCATGGTTGTTATCCATGATTTATCTTAATTATTATTGTTTCACAATTTACCTTATATATTATCATAAAACATCCTTGTAAAAAAGTTAAGTTTTCCTGAAATTTCACTTAACTGCAATCTACAGAGATATTCCACTATATCATACTATTAAATTATTATTGAACCTGAATATTCGGTTTAAGATTTTATGGGAAGTTCCACAGTGAAAGTGGTTCCTTCATTGACTTTACTGACAACGGAAATTGTTCCTCCGTGGCTTTCAACTATCCATTTTGCAATACTTAGACCAAGACCCGTACCTCCTTCCTCCCTGTGTCTGGACTTGTCAGCTCTGTAAAACCTGTCAAATATCCTTTCAATATCCTCTTCCGATATTCCTACGCCGCTATCGGAAATTTCAAGAACCGCCTTGTTCTTTTCCTTCTTAAGGCTTATGGAGTATTCTCCGAAATCATCCGTATACTTTATTGCATTGTCAGTCAATATGGAAAGCATCTGAGTAA
>NZ_CEZJXU010000287.1:0-3354 GCF_983023055.1 Dethiosulfatibacter sp.
CAATTTTCCTCATTATACCACCACCTATATTTCATTTCAATTGTCAAATCGATATATTCAAATTAACGGATTATATCTTTATAAAAGAGTAACATACCCCCAAGGGGTATGTCAACACTTTTTATCTAAATTTATTAGTATGTTTGTTAGATCTTGTGAAGCTTTCCTTGAGAAAACCATGTATCAGGTCTGCGTCATTTTCAATTAAAGCTTCTTTTAGCATCTGGATATTACTGCTGAAAGCATCTATCTGCTTGATGAGATTGTCCTTGTTTTCAAGAAAGGCATCTGTCCAAAGGTCGGGGTTGATATTAGCCACCCGTGTAGCACTTTTGAAGGATCCACCTGAGAACAGAGTAATGTCATCAGAGTAGTATTCGCTGTTGACAATTGACGATGCTATTACATGAATCAGTTGGCTTGCATAGGCTATCATTGTGTCATGGGTGTCGATGTCTGTTCTTAAAACAACAGAAGCACCTATCCTCTTGACGAGAGTCTCAATAATCACAAGGTTTTCTTCTTTGTTCTTCTCAGTAGGGGTTAAAAGATAGCTGCAACCTTCAAATATCTTCTTGTCGGCATAGAGAAATCCCCTGAATTCGTTACCAGCCATTGGATGTCCCGGTATAAAGTCTATGTCGTCTCTTACAATGCCACTTAGTTCGTTGACAATATGTCTTTTAACTCCGGCTACATCTGTTATGATGCAGCCGCTTTTGAAATTCTCCATGTGTTCCTTCACGAAATCTATTACAAGGCTTGGATATATGCACAGTATTACGATGTCGGATTCACCCAGAACATCAGCTGGATCTGTAAATCCCTTAGAAATTACATTAAGTTTTTCAGCAGCTATGAGTATGTTTTCATCTATGTCTATTGCAAAAAGGTTCTTAGGATTTATGAATTCCTTTATGGCTATAGCGAAGGAACCGCCTTCCATTCCTAGTCCTACTATTGTAATATTTTTATCATTAAAATTCATATTTTCACCTAGTTCAGTATTTTGTCTTCTAGTTCAATGTATTTTTGAAGTTTCTTCATAATTGCATCGAATTTTTCAGGCTTTACAGATTGTGCTCCATCGCAGAGTGCATTGTCAGGGTCGTTGTGAACCTCAATCATGAGTCCGTCGGCTCCGGCTGCAACTGCGGCTTTTGCCATTGGCTCAACCAGTTGCCAGCTTCCTGTAGCATGGCTAGGGTCTACTATTACAGGAAGGTGTGTTTTTGCTTTAAGGATTGGAATTGCACTTAAGTCAAGAACATTTCTTACTTCCTTCTGGAATGATCTGATTCCTCTTTCACAGAGGATAACATTGTCGTTTCCTCCTGCCAATACGTATTCGGCAGACATGAGAAGCTCCTGGATTGTAGCTGACATACCTCTTTTTATGAGTACAGGCTTTTTGATTTTACCTGCTTCTTTAAGAAGGTCGAAGTTTTGCATGTTTCTTGCGCCTATTTGAACTACATCAATCATGTCGTGGTATTCTTCAAGCTGTTTAATGGACATTATTTCAGTTACTATTGGAAGTCCGGTTTCTTTTCTTGCTTCTACTAGGATATCAAGACCTTCCTTTCCCATTCCCTGGAAGCTGTATGGTGAAGTTCTTGGTTTAAAGGCGCCGCCTCTTAAAAATCCAGCTTTTGAAGCTTTTACACTGTTTGCTATTTCAAGAACCTGGTCCCTGCTTTCAACGGAGCATGGTCCTGCTATAACAGAAAAGAATCCTCCCCCAATTTTGTGTCCCCTGATATCCACTATCAAATCAAGGGGATTGAATCTCCTGTTTGCTTTTTTGTATGGTTCCTGAACGTATATAACCTTCTCTACTATTCGGTGGGCTTTGAGTACCTCGGGATCAATAACCGTAGTGTCGCCAACAAGGCCGATCAAATAATGGTTTTCTCCCTGTGATTCATGAATATGAAAGCCCTTCTCTACCAGGGATTTTTTCATTAATTCTATTTCTGCTAAGTTTGCATTTTTCTTAAAAACTACTATCATTTGTATCCTCCTCAAATTTTGGGTTTTTGCTTTCTTGTGTTTCCCGAATATCAATAAAGGTTTCATTATATGGAGTCCTTTATTACTATGTTTGTAAAATGGTAATAAAAAAAGGACTCATAATGAGTCCTTAAGATTTCGAAATTATACAATTTTGGAATCTCTCATTATTCAATCACATCTTATTTAATTGCACGATAAACTGTCCAGACCAATAGCCTAGATAATAGTTAGAATAATATGTGCAGTTAGTAAGATTTAATTGATTATTCATGATTTTCTCCAAAGTTAAATATAGATGTTTTACTCAAAATCAAGTGTATTAAATTCATGTAATATGAATACTCAACTATATGAATTTGATGTAAAACTATTTAATTGATTATAACACAGTGATAATTATTGTCAATGATTATGTTTCGAGTTTGTCATAATTTGAAAGAAGGAGGTAGTTGAAGTAATCAACTGTCTTCTACTCGATTTCCTTCAATGGATCAAATCCAAGTCCTGAACCCCATACTGAGGTCACAGGCATTACAGCCATAAAGGCATGCTCATCAAGGTCAGAAACAAAATTTCTTATGAGAAGGGATTCCCTTGGAGTACATATGGATACTACCTTTGTCTTTTTCTGATTTGAATATCCACCTATTATATTATATTTTGAAATTCCTCTTCCTATTGTATTCATTATAAACTCTTCAATATCATCGTCCATATCGCTGATTATTTCAAGCTTAACTTTCTTGGAACTGAAACCGTATAGGACGGTTTCAAGAGTCCTTACAAATACAAACATTGTTACTATTGCATAGAGGGCTGTGTTGGTGTCGTATTTTATAATTGATGTGGAAATGATCACTACATCAACAAAGAGCATAATCTGACTGACGCCAATGAATGGAAAAAACTTGTTGTGGAGTATTCTGGATATGGCATCGGTACCTGCAAAGGAAAATCCCCTGGCGACTATGAGCCCATATCCCGCACCTCCAATTATGCCATAAAAAATGGCTGCCAGAAACATGTCGTTTTGTATCAGTTCAAAATTGAGATTTTCAAACAGTATCAGTATGGGTGGAAATATTATGCTTACCACTATCATCTTTCCTACTTTTTTCCTACCAAGTATTACAAGTGCAAGAACCAATATTAATATGGTCAATGCATAGTAGTATACCGTGTAGGGTATGTTAAGCACATTATCTAGAAGGATGCTGATTCCCGTAATTCCACCTGTAATCAAGTTGTTTGGTCTCAGAATTGCAGTTATTGCAAAGGCTGAGAGTGCATTTCCTATAATTAGGAATAGATAATCTATAAATACATTTTTGAATTTAT
>NZ_CEZJXU010000288.1:0-3347 GCF_983023055.1 Dethiosulfatibacter sp.
CTGCAAATGTCAATTAATATATCTTTTGGATATTGACAAGTCCTTCGGCTCTGGCAAATTCAGCGAAACTATCCAATTCCGACTTGCTGGGTATACATCCTTTAAGTTTCATTACACGCTCTTTTGGCAGACCTCTTCCATGGACTCGAATCAGTTTTAATGCTATTTCAGGATGCCCTATTATTCTTTTTTTAATTTCTCTTATTACATCTTTTTCATCATAATAGCCTTTTATATAAACTAGGCGTACCTCTTCAACTTTATTCAACTTGATTAATTCTTCAAGATTGCTAAAGTGTTCACCATCGATGCAAAATCTCTCCAGGTAATTTTTTGCAGTACTGTTTTTTTCATTCATAAAATCTGAAAAACACAAGGTTTTCAAAGATCTTCCAATTCCCTTGATGTCAAAAAGAAATTTATCGGTTTCCCCTATCAAATCCTTTATGATCTGTCTATCATAAAAACCATTGGTATCAATATAGCAGGTAAGACCAAGTTCATGAACCTTTTCAAACAGCTCCTTCAAAAAATCATGATATATGGTAGCTTCCCCTCCTGAAACAGTTATTCCGCGAATAAAGGGCATGTTTTCCTTTACCAAACCTATTAGTTCATCAACTGTATATAACTTTGAATTTTCGCATGTCATAGGTATGGTTTCCGAATTGTGACAGTAGAGACAATTTGCGTTACATCCCTGGACAAATATTGAAGTTCTATTACCAAGACCCTCGACATTTGAAAATGGGATAATTCTGTGCACTGGCATTTTCATATTCTACCTACTTTCTCAACTTTCTATCAAAAACTCTGCTGGTATCATTAGTTCCCATTCCAAACACAGCAGTATCCCTAAGAACAGCCTTATTGTTTCTAAGTTTTTCAACCTCGCTCTTTTTAACAAGATAACCCGTAACACGTATCAAGTCTGTATTTTTCATATAGTTTGTAATATAACGGTAGCCGCTTGCAAATGCACCATCAATTATATCAATGAGTGCATCAGGATGTTCAAGCCAAGTTTGATCGAATGCATACAAGTCTCCTGTTCCTGAGGGGAAGTATTTATGGAAAGATGCTGACTGTTTCAAATGTTCAACCAAAGTAGGTTCTTCTCCCACTCTTATTCTGTGAGCAGGTGTATTATTTTCATCTTCTTCATGAAGATTTGCACCAACCTGGGCATGCAAGAGATATGAATCATTGGTTCTACTAACATATTTACCTTTATGATTCGATACTATTTCCTCAATGGTTTCCATGATCAGATGACCTATTTCATCACCTCTTTTGGAAGAACCAAAAGTTTCATCTAAATTTTCAATCCTTAAAATTTCATTTACTGCATCTGCCAGTCCAACTATGGCAAACATTGAAGTGAAATTGTTTTTACTAATAAATCCCTCTGACTCTAAAAAACTAGACTCAAAGAAGTTTGACTCTTCAACAATAAATGTGTTTCTTTTATCAATCATTGACAGCATCAGCCTTGATACTTTAGGTAAAAATTCATTTAGCAATGAATCAAGACTATCTGAAGCTCTTGCAATTGTTCCAAGACGAAGACGCATCAATGTAAATGCTCCTCCACCTATAGGCAATGCATTATAACAACTGCATATTGCGTGGCTGCCAACGTCCCTATTGTAAGATACATCATTGGAGAATGAAGGCTTTGATACCTGAAGGCATGATTTAGCAGCCATCTCGGCAAAAGCCCTGGAAGTCTTTTCCTTATCATATTTAATAGTCATATTTGGAGTTGGATTTTCAAGCTCAACAACCGCTTTTAAGATCAATCTCCCTGCAGTTGTTTCATATGGACCAATGTCTGCATGGCAAAATGAATCAGTAATACTCTTGTCAATATGGTTTAAGAATCGTTTGATTTTTATATAGTCGGAAGCTTCATCAGTCATAAATGGCTCCATAAGTCTATCAAGATGACCAATAAAAACAGGGAAAGAAGTTATTGATGGTACATGGCTGTAAAGAATCAAAAGCCCGTCAAGACATTCATCTAAGTCTTTTGGAGGCTCAAGTTCAAGAAATTTACATCCATTTTCTATAAAAACATCGTAATCAGGCACTACATACCTTGGACGATAGAGAGCGTAACCTTCATTCAAGTCACAAATCATCTGGTTGTTAACATAAGTCATCTCTTCTTTTGTATATCCAAGAATTTCTATTGGTGATATGAGTCTTTCGGCTATATTGCCAAGGCCTACTATTTTCTGTTGAGTTGTCATTGCTTCACTTTTTACAATTTCAATAATATCTTTAATATTGGCTTCCATTCTATTACCTCTTTCCATAAAATCATATTTGTTTATATTACTTAATTATATCAAAACCGTATTTTTATTAAAGGAAATAAATCCCCCCTGTTGAGAGCACCTTTACATCAGTTTACTTCTTATATAATGTATAATGGAAATAGAAACATAAAAAACAAGGAGTTTAAAATGAAGGAATCAGATGAAAGAAAGAAATTGAAAGAGTATATTAGATTATACAACCTGGAAAATATTCTTCCTGAAAGCTCCATCGATATTTTACAGCTTAATTACTTTGATACAGATCAGCTCATTGTGGAAGAATCAACTCCCGTCAATTATCTTCATATATTGGTAAAAGGAAAATGTCGTGTTTCTCCAACATCAGAAGAAGGGAAAATTGCTTTGCTTGATTTCATCTTACCAAAGGATGTCATCGGTGACATTGAATTTTTCTCAAAGGACCAGTATTATCATAATGTTAGAACCATTTTACCTTGTGTAACCTTGTCTATTCCCGTTAAATTTATCGATAAATATTTCGGCCTCAATGTGGATTTTTACAAGTTCATATGTGAAAATATGGCCAGTAAAATGAAGAGTACCTCTCTGAAATATTCAAAAACACTTTTATACCCTATAAAAAATCAAATTGCCAGTTACTTCTATGATGAATTTGTCAAGAATGAACAAAGAGTCCTGCCAATAATTTTCAAGGAACTTTCAGCATTTTTCGGTATAACACCAAGATATTTTAGAAATATACTGACAGAATTAGAATCTGAAGGAATCCTCTTAAGAGAAACAAATGGTGTTAAACTACTAGATCCTGAAAAATTGTGCCAATATACTACTAATAAGAAATAAAAAAATCTAATTTAACTCTTTGTTTCATTATTATTTTTCAAAAAATAAATTTATTGTTGACAAACGCTTTTCCTAATGATAAACTAATTAATTGCAAATAATATCATTATGTGGTATACTATTCTTTGGAGGTATTTGAATGTATAATTTAGGAGATAAGATTGTGTACCCTATGCATGGAGCAGGTGTCATTGAATC
>NZ_CEZJXU010000289.1:0-3344 GCF_983023055.1 Dethiosulfatibacter sp.
AATTTCTTTACGAACTCTATGAGCCTACTGTAGAAGCCGAAAATGTATTAAACATCGCAGCAATAAACACACTTAAAAACGGCGGAGAAGTACTGGTATATAAACCAGAAGAAATGAACAACGAGGACAGATATTTAGCCACCTTTAGATACTAAACGCTTTTATCCACCTCCATGGGTTATTAGTGAAGACAAGCCGGCTTATTAGCCGGCTTGTCTTAATTTATTCCTGTTCCAGGATTCATTATGTTATTGGGGTCAAAAACCTTCTTTATGCCTCTCATAATCTCAAGATGCTTAGGTGAAAATTGTATGCCAAGTCTTTCATTTCTGACTTTTCCAACTCCGTGCTCAGCGGTTATTGTACCACCCAAACCCACTGCTAGTTTGTAGATTTCCTTTGAAAGTTCTTCATATCCTTCTGGCTTTTCTCCATCTTCGGTCATGATAAAGTTATGTATATTTCCATCACCTGCATGTCCAAAGGAAGGTATTGTTGCATTGTATTTCTCAGCCAGTTCGCCAATTCCGTTCATATAGTCCATTATTTTGCTTACTGGTACGGCCACATCGAGAATATCCACCACCATGTGCTGAACACTTGGATAACCGTGGCTTCTTATTTCCAGAATGGTTCTCTGTTCCTTAGCTGTTTCAGCAATAAGACTGTCTACTGCTCCGTTTTCATCGCAAATTTCAACTATTCTTGCACTTGTCTCATAAAGTTGCTCTTCCTTTGGTTCATCAAGAATGAAATATAAATCAACTATGCCCTTCTTGGCAGGCCATTCAAGTCCTAAATCTTTTGCTGATCTCAGCATGAAATCACGTTCTATATATTCAGCTGCAAGAGGAGTAATTCCTTCTCTTAATATCTTCGGAACCACTTCTACCGCTTTTGCCTTGTCATCAAAAGAAACAAGAAGACTACCTGAATTGCTTGACTTGGGATAAAGTTTCAATATGGCCTTTGTAACAACTCCAAGAGTTCCTTCACTGCCTATCATCAAGTGAGTTAAGTCATATCCTGTATTGTCCTTCAAAAGTTTTCCGCCAGTTTTGATTATTTCACCTGTTGGAAGGACTATTTCAAGACCCTTGATCTGGTTTCTCATAACTCCATGCCTTACAGCTCTAACTCCGCCAGCATTTTCTACAACCATTCCTCCTACCTGTGCTCCCTCGTCTCCTGGATGCACTGGGAAGAAAAGGCTGTCATGTTTTTTGAATGTATCTTCCAAATCGAAAAGAGTTACTCCAGCTTCACATTCAACCATCATGTTTGCATCATCAACATCAATTATTTTGTTCAACCTTTCAAGGGACATGATAATGCTTGGCTTAATAGGTACTGCTGCACCTGTACACCCTGTACCGCCGCCTCTTGCAATTACTATGCAATCTTCATTGTTTGCATATTTAAGTATTTCAGAAATCTCATTTGCATCAACAGGCTTAACCACTACACAGTCAAAACATGGAACAGGGGCTATTGCTTTCTCTGTTTCATCCGTTATATAACTGTTGATCTTTTCAGCATCACTTGCAACCCAGTCAACACCAACTATTTTTTCCATAGCTTCAATAATTCTCTTATCCATACTTCCTCCATTTCTTGGTAGAACCAGTTCTTATTTGATATTATTTGGTAGAACCATTATTTATATTATATACCTTGAAAAAGCCTTTGTAAATGCTTTCAGGTATAGTAGATATATTAACAAACACCGTTAATAATTATTCATCTTCATTAGTAGTTTTTGATTATTGTTTCCATATGTATCTGCATGCTAATCCTAGCCTTTTCAACATTTCTTTCAGCTATTGCTTCATAAATATCCCTGTGAATTTCTTCAAGTATTCCTTCATGTTCGTTATTGACTACCTGAGACCTTATATCTAAAGTGAAAATCTGAAGCATCGGTGACATTGCATTATAGGCATTAAGAATTATCTGGTTTTTTGCAGCCTTCACAATAGTTCCGTGGAACATTTTGTCATATTTCGCCTTTTCAACTTCGCTGATATCACTGAACATTTTCTCGTAACATTCCGTTAAAATTTCTATTTCCCTGTCGGTAATTTTCTGAGCCGCAAGGGTTGCAACCTCAACCTCTATCATTCTTCTGAATTCAAGAACATCATTCATTGTAGTATCTGAAAGCTTGAAGATTATTGACATGGGTTCAACCAGCCATTCATCAAATTCATCCTTAATGAAGGTCCCCTGACTTGGCACACTCCTTAAGAGCCCCACTATATTTAGTATTTTATATGATTCCCTGATAGCAGCCCTACTCACTCCCAGGTATTCAGCCAGTTCCCTTTCAGTAGGCATATTGTCACCCTTTTTCAGGTTTTTCTTTCTTATTTCGTCGGTCAAGTATTCCATGACCTGGAAATATGTCTTGTTTGAATCTCCTTTTAACATGGCTGCCTCCTCTAGTGATAGTATCTTCTAATAACTTCCATATGCTCCTTCATTGCTTTTGATGCCAATATGGGATTCCTTGCAATTACAGCTCTGTACAGATCCTTATGGACTCTGGCTGCAATTTCACTTCCCTCATTGCTAAAAGCTGACACCCTTATTTCGTATATGAAAAGGTCCAGCATATAATCCATTGCATTATAGGAGTTTATAATGATTATGTTCTTCGAAGCCTTTGCCAGGATGCTGTGAAATTTCATATCGTATTCTGTGCTGATTTCCTGATCCTCTGTGTTTATCATATTATCATAACACTCCGTCAGCTCTTTTATTTCATCATCTGTAATCCTTTCAGCCGCAAGGGATGCTATTTCAACCTCTATCATATTCCTGAATTCAAAAATCTCTTTTTTACTTGTATCCGAAAGCATTATAGCAACGGACATGGGCTTTGAAAACCACTTGTCAAAGCTGTCCTTAATAAAGGTTCCTTCACCCTGTCGCCTGTCAACAACTCCCAATATATCAAGTATCTTTAGAGCCTCCCTTATGGAGTTTCTTCCTATTCCCAGAAGCTCAACCATATCTCTTTCAGAAGGAACTCTATCTCCCTTGCCCAGCTTTTCATTCAAAACCTGTTCATTTATATAATCAATTACCTTGTAGTAGGCTTGTTTTTTATTGTTTTCCATGTCTTCACATCCCGTCAAATGTTTTTGTTTCAAGGAATTATGTATTTTCAACTTTCCTAAGCTAGTACAAAATGCCTATAATAATATTATAGATTAAGTAATTTCCAATGTAAAGAAATACAGATGTAAAAAACTCCCCTCAACCGGATAAAATCTGGATGAGGGGAGTTTAAATATACTTTTACAGAAGAAAGAAACACATGTTCCCTACTCAGTCAACAT
>NZ_CEZJXU010000290.1:0-3340 GCF_983023055.1 Dethiosulfatibacter sp.
ATTCAATACACAATCTTGAAGAAGAAGTCGCAGAACTTGAGAAACAGCTTTGCCTTCCTGAGGTATACAACAACCATGTTAATGCAAAGAATGTCAACGACAAGCTTGAAAATCTAAAATTAAAACTGGAAGACAAATATTACCAGTGGGAAGAATATCAAAACAATTAAATAGACAGATTAAAAAAGGCAGATGAAATTAAATTAATTTCATCCGCCTTCCCCATTCGTTGCACTTTGTATGAAGGTATAGTGCTTCAAAAGCATCATTACTTCCACATTCCACTCCAATGGTAGCAATACGTTCAAAAGGTGACCTGTACCCCTTAAATTCAATATATCCGCCTCTGTCCACATTTTGCTTAATCCTTGCATATCTCAACGAGACAATCATGGTATGCCGTAGCATTCCCAATATCTGTTTCCCTTCCTGGAACAAGAATGTTGATTGACGAACCAATTCCATCTCCCCAACCTGCATATACATGTACCGAACCTTCCTTGACCAGGTCTCCAACTTCAGCAATTAGTTTAATATCTCCCCTGTCGTTGAAAATCCTCACCTTCTCTCCATCGGCAATATTCCTCTCTTCTGCATCCATGGTATTCATCTGAACCTTTGGAACACTGTTTTTTACAGACAGCTTCATTTCCTTGAACTGTGAATTTATCTTTCCAGGAGCATGGCTGCTGAAAAAATGAAGTGGATATTTCCCATAAAGATCCGGAGTGCTATATTTGCTCTCAACAGGTTCACAGTACATAGGCAAAGGATCCATGTTCCATGCTTTCATCTGTTCACTATATATTTCGATTTTTCCGCTTGGTGTATCAAATACAAGATTCTCATAGGCAATTTCATTGTATCCATCATATAGATAAGGTTTTTCTTTCAGTTCTTCATAGGTTGTATCAACATGATTATCCGAAATAAGCTTGTTAATAGTGTCTTCATCTATAGCTGGTAAATAAGACAGGTCAAATCCAAGTTTTTCACCAAGAAGCCTGTATATTTCAGGCTCACTCATGCATTCTCCCTGAGGTTCCACAACCTTAGGCATTAGCTGTATATATGAATCTCCATAAATTGAAAATATGTCGTCCTTCTCCGAAAACATTGCTGCTGGAAGTACAAGGTCTGAATTCATGGCAGTATCAGTCATAAAATGCTCTACTGTAACAATAAACTCCATCTCCTTCATAACCTTTCTCATTTTACTAACATCTGGCGAACTCGTAAGTGGATTAGCCTTCTCAATCCAAAGAAATTTTATTTTGGAAGGCTCATTATATAAGGCTTCAGCAATTTTACCCTCATGTATGCTTTCATTTATATCATATCCTTTTTCAGGAAGATTGTTCCAATGAATCTTCGGATTCTGGTCGTCTGAAAAATAGAACCCTCCTCCACTTACTCCAATATTTCCAGTAAGAGCAGGCAATATACAGACACACCTTTCGGTCTGTCCTCCATTTGAATATCTTGACTTTCCAGAACCTGTGACTAAAGCATATTCTGGCTTTTCTTCAATTGCATCAACAATATTGTTTATCTGCTCCAACGAAACTCCAGTCTTAGTAGAAATTTCATCCAGTTCATATTCCTTTAGCCTTTCCCTGTATTCATCAAATCCCAGTACATGCTTTTCTATAAACTCATAATTGCAAATATTCCTTTCAATCATGAGTTTTGCTATGCCTATTGCAAGAAGGCCGTCGGTCCCACCTTTTGGATGAATTCTCACTGCACCATCGATCATTGTTTCACTTATCCTCGGATCTATTACTATGAGTGTGGATCCATCCTTCACTGCAGCTTTGATGTTTCTCATCCTATGTATATTTGTGTTTGCAGGATTGGAACCCCAGACTATTATAAGCTTTGCATTCATTAAATCACTGTTGTGGTTATGCTTCACTGTGCCGTATGTATACTTCACAGCAGTCTTTCCAGCAGCCATACATAGACTGCCGTAGGTAGATGTTATCCTTCCAACCTGCATCCAGAAGCTTTTGGAATAATCGTTTAGAATACCCATATGTCCATAGCCCATTAAATACATAATCGATTCAGCACCGTAATTCTTCTCGTATCCTGTTAATTTATCTACTATAAGATCCAAAGCTTCATCCCATGATACTCTGTTGAATTCTCCAGTGATTACATCCTTCAGCATAGGATGTAGAAGTCTGTCGGGATGATACAGACGTTTGTAATAGGATGCTCCCTTGCTGCAAAGCTTTCCATCTGAATTCAAATTGCTCTCATTTCCTACAATTCTCGTTATCTTTCCATTCTCAACAGTCACCTTCAATGTACATCCACCAAAACAGTCCCTTGGACATACTGAATTATATACTCCATCTGGTTTATAAGCCATGATTAATCCCCCCAAATAAGTTTTGGAATATGATATGTTCTCATTCCTTCAAACAATAAATTTCCCAGTCCGCCAGCATTTATTAAGGCAGCCATGGTTGCAATACCTGTTGTACTGACTGTTGCAACACGCAACCCTGAAAGCAGATAAGGAAGCATTATTGGAAGGTAAATCAGTTTAAACCTGTGAAATTTGCCCATACCAAGACTCTCTGAAATCTCTTTTATTGGCCAATTTCTTATGCAGACTCGTCATAAATGTTATAAGTACAGCAAGCGGTATAGAAAAAACTAGAGCCATTCCAACGATCTGAAGGTGATTTAAAAAATCTATAATTAGTCTGTCATAATGCTTTATTGTATATTCAAGCCAAAATTCC
Source organism: Dethiosulfatibacter sp. (assembly GCF_983023055.1). Taxonomy (NCBI): domain Bacteria; kingdom Bacillati; phylum Bacillota; class Tissierellia; genus Dethiosulfatibacter; species Dethiosulfatibacter sp. The sequence continues at coordinate 2,760 of NZ_CEZJXU010000290.1, forward strand.
ATATTATTCACCCAGCTTTTTCAATTGATTACAATCAAGATTCCCCAAATGTCTATCTTCATCAAACACTGACAAATACCTGTTGCCAAGCAATACGTGATTGGTTACTGTTTCCATAGAGTCGTCAAGTGTTATTGCAGGATACCTATTTTCAGTTGATGCCCTGATTAACTCTGGAAAGTCGCTTACATTGAAATATTGAAGCTTTTTTACGATTGTGTCGGCTGCAAATAAACTAACTACGTAATCATTGGCAGGGTTAAACAACAGTTCTTTAGATCTATCAAACTGCTGGATTTCACCATCATTCAAAACCATTACTCTATCACCCATAGTTACAGCTTCCTTCAAGTCATGAGTTACAAACATGACTGTTTTATTAAACTTACGCTGTATAGCAATGATTTCTTTTTGCAGTTCTTTTCTAGTTACAACATCAAGTTCACCAAAGGGTTCATCCATTATTAATATTTCAGGATTAAAGCACAATGCCCTGGCTATTCCAACACGTTGCTGTTGTCCTCCTGAGTTCAAATATATCCTTATTTAAAACATCTTCACCCTTAAACAGTATCACACCT
>NZ_CEZJXU010000291.1:0-3322 GCF_983023055.1 Dethiosulfatibacter sp.
TATTTAGAGGATCGCTGACAGCTACTCCAATGGTGCTGTCGCCTACATCCAGTGCTATGTATCTTTTCATATAATTCCTCCTTGCTACTTAATGCATCGTTCCGTTATTATGACTAACAGCTCCCTACTCCGTCGGCACAAGCAAAAGCACTAAACACCTTGAATCGTTGGTGTTTAGCCACCGGTACAACAATTCTGTTATGTATATATGTTATTGTTGATACCTATTAGTCGAGACCTCGCTGTCATTCATAATAACTCCACTGGTACGAGTTATATCAATATCATAACTTAATATTTAAATATTCACGTACTCGAATTATTCTCCTAAATTATCTTGATACAAAAATCCTTGCATACAGAAGCACAGTAACTACAAAGGACGCATTTATCCATGTCTACAATGCATTTACTGTCTTTTATACTCAGTGCATTCTGCTGGCATCTTTCTACACACTTACCGCAGCCTGTACACCAATATGCAATTTTTAATTTTCTCTTTTTATTGTTTATCCTGTCTTCCAAGGATACTTCCGGTTCTTCATTATGCACTACAGAAAGATTGAAGTCAATTTCTTCTTCATATCTCATGCCAATTGCAGTCCAGTCAACAATTGATGATTCAAATGAAAACTTAAGGGCATCTATTGGATCTTCAGTCAGATGTCCACCACCAAAGGGCTTCATGGAAAGTATACTCTTTCCTCTTTTTTTGGCAAGGTCAATGCTTTCAATCATGTCATCAATGCTTCCGTCTACTATGCCAAGACCCTTTTTGTTGAATATGGGATGCATGATGTCTATTTCATCCTTATGCGAAAGATTTCTGACTGCATTGTGAAAATGTGTAGATATACCGAAATGTCTTATTGTTCCTTCTTCCTTGTATCTAAGAAGTCTTTTCACCGCATCGTAATGACCTCTGAAGGTATGTATGCTTTCCTGTTCATGAAGCATGAATATGTCAATATAGTCAGTATTCATTTCCTTCAAGGCTTTCTCAACACTCTTTTCCGCTGTTTCTTCAGACCATGCATATGATTTTGTTGATATTATTATGTCTTTTCTATCAACTTTTTTCAGAAGTTCCCTGAAAATATCATAATTGTTATAAAGCTCTGCAGTATCAAAAAAATTTATGCCTCTTTTATATCCATAGAGAAGAAGCTCTACCTTCCTTTCCAATGAATAATCACACTGAAGAGGACTTAGGGCTAAAGTTCCGTAACAGATTTTTGAAGCTTCTTTTAAATTCAAGATTTCATCTCCTAAAATTCTCAGGGCATCGAGCCCTTCAAATTATCTGACGTTCAAGAAAGTGATAATTCCTTGATACCAGAATTATCTTGAACGTCATGTACCAAAAAATAATATAGCAGTATTATAAAAATACTGCTAATTATATTTACTCATTTTTTAAATTTTCCAAATAATCTTTTAGTATTTCTTCAAGAAGCTCATCTCGTTCGACCTTCATTATTATGCTTCTTGCATTATTATGACTTGTAATATAAGTAGGATCTCCCGATAATATGTATCCAATAATCTGGCTTACAGGATTGTATCCCTTCTCATTCAATGCATTCAGTACGGATTTGATAACTTCCTTTACTTCATTCACATTATTCAATCCGAAATCAAATTGTGTTGTTTTGTTGTCTTCCACGATTACCACCTCTAGACTTATTATAATTAAATTTTATAGATAATTCAATCTATTTTATCATACCTTTGATTATTTCCAGTGCTTTGTTTAATGCTTCATCAATTTTTTCAGGGTTTTTGCCGCCGGCTTGAGCGAAATCCGGTCTTCCACCGCCACCGCCACCAACAATCTTGGCTGCTTCCCTGATTATATTTCCTGCATGAAGTCCTTCCTTAACAAGAGGCTTTGCAACAGAGGCTATCAATAGAACCTTTCCATTGCTTTCCGCAGCAAGTACAGTTACAGAATCGGAATACTTGTCCTTGATTCTGTCTGAAAGTTCTCTCATTTGATCTGCATCGGATTCTCCAAGGTTGTTGAGGAAAATCTTTATATTTCCTTCTTCTATATAGTTGTCAAGGATATTGCCAAGTTCAGCTCTTACAGCTTCACTTTTGTAATTATTAATTATTGCATCCTTTTCCTTGCTTTCGGCAATTATCTGATTTATTCTATTTTCGATATTTTCAGGCTTTGTCTTTAGCATTGATGCCATTTCAAAAGTCTTATCCCTGTAGGCATTTAGATAATCAAAGGCATCCATTCCAGTCAATGCTTCTATCCTTCTAATTCCCGAAGCTATACCAGCTTCGCTTACTATCTTGAACAGACCTATTTCCGAAGTGTTGTTTACATGGGTTCCGCCACAAAGCTCACGGCTGTAGTCTTCAACACTTATTACCCTTACTTTCTCACCGTATTTGCTGTCGAATAGTGCGGTGATTCCAGAAGCTTTTGCTTCATCAAGAGTCATGCTGGCAGTTGATACTGCAAGATTTTCAAAAATCTTTTCATTTACAAGCTTTTCAACACCTTCAATTTCCTTATGGGTCATTCCTTCAAAATGCGAGAAGTCAAATCTAAGTCTTTCCTTTTCTACAAGTGAACCCGCCTGGTTTACATGGCTTCCAAGAACCTGTCTCAATGCTTCATGAAGAAGGTGTGTAGCTGTATGGTTTGCAGCAATTGCATTTCTTCCTTGAACATTAAAGGCTACTTTTACCTTGTCTCCAGTTTTCAGTGATCCAGAATTAACCTTTACATGATGAAGGAAGATATCATTATTTGCCTTTGTTACATCTTCAACATGCGCAGATACACCTTCTCCTGCCATAAGACCGCAATCACCTTTCTGACCGCCGCTTTCAGCATAAAGAACTGTTGCATCAGTTACTGCAAATCCCTTGTCTTCTATAGACTTCACTTCATTGTATTTTTCATCGTAAAGCTTAAGAATTATCGCTTCTGCTTCTTTTTCAGTATATCCTCTGAATACTGTGCTGTCCGCATTTTCAATTTTGAAACTGCTTCCAAGCCATGCTTCTCCTGCAGATGAATTCCTTGCTTTTCTAGCATTTTCCTTTTGCTTGTTCATGAATTCTACAAAAGATTCTTCTCTTACAGTAAGTCCTTTTTCACCGAGGATTTCTTCAGTCAACTCAAATGGGAATCCATAGGTATCATAAAGTTTGAAGGCCTGTTCGCCTGATAGTTCTGTTGTTCCCATTTCAGCCATTTTTTCTGTATATGAGTTAAGTATTTCTATACCCTGGTCAATAGTTTTGCTGAACCTGTCTTCTTCTATTTCAATTATCTTGTATATCTGGTCTGCTGAAT